>JAFXUX010000032.1 GCA_017524805.1 Candidatus Methanomethylophilaceae archaeon | reverse complement strand
GAAAGTGTCCAGGATGGGGAGCAAATTGGTCCTGAACGAAGTGACCAAGAAACAACGCGATCTGTTCGTTTCGCTCAAGGTCGATGTGCCGACCACCGAGTCTGTTCGTTCCCTTGTTACCAAATCTTAAGCGAACTACGGATGGAGAGGGTTTTCGAGCAATATGCGGCTAGGACTTTGAAGGCGAGGCTTGAGGATTTCGAGGTATCCATACAGGATACAGGGAAGACGATGTTCGACACCGGATTGAGGCGTCAGTGAGGCCGGACATCGTACTCAGGAAGGGCGAAGAGACGCTGATCTTGGATACCAAGTGGAAGGTCGTTCGGTCGGAAGAGGACATATCCGACGACGATTTGAGGCAGATGAAGGAGTATTCCGCGGATTACGGCGGGAAAGCGGTACTTCTGTATCCCCGCGTGGGGCCGTGCGCCGAGACGGAATCCCGCAGGGGCGACATAGTGGTCAGGGCTTCATTCCTGGATCTTTTCAATAATCTGGATGGATGGTGGGAGCGGATCGTTGAGAAGACTCAGAAAGGTGAGCATGAATAATCGCTCAGGGTGTCGATGAAAAGAGGCGCCAGTATTTCTGGGGTGAAGACTTCAAAGACCGGAAGGGAATGATTCCACCATATGTTTCACTAGTCATCTTATGGAGCCATGATCTGCGATCGATGGAACGGCATTTCAATACTCCAGATAACCAGACATTATTAATACGTAAGCAGATGCGAATTGCATGGGGCACATCTGCGGTATCAAAGAGAATGAGATCTGGCGCATGATCGCCATCGCTGTGGTAGTGATGGCCGCGGTGGCGTTCGCCATAGCCACGCAGTCGGACGGCTCGGACGGGGTCCAATCCGGAAAATGCGGGAACGATCTTACGTGGGAGCTCGACGACGACGGCAACCTGACCATATCAGGGCAGGGCGAGATGTTTGACTATTATTACATCGAAAAACCGTGGGGAACAGATGTCAAATCCTTGACGGTAGAGAGCGGAGTTGAATCCGTCGGAGGTGCCGCATTCACAGAGTGCACTTCTCTCTTGTCGGTGACCTTGCCCGATTCCGTGTCGTCAATAGAGGAGGCCGCATTCTTCGGCTGCACTTCTCTCTTGTCGGTGACCTTGCCCGATTCCGTGTCGTCAATAGGGGTGGGCGCATTCTTCGGCTGCACCTCTCTTACAACCATAGCGTTTCCATCTTCTCTGACGTACATCGGATTAGAAGCATTCTCCCGCTGTACCTCCCTCTTGTCGGTGACCTTGCCCGATTCCGTAAGATATATTGATTCCTGCGCGTTTACTGGCTGCAAATCTCTCACATTCGTAACCATACTTGGTCTTGTGAAAACAATAGCGGAGGAGACGTTCTCCGGTTGCACCAATCTTAAATACGTCATTTTGCCGGATTCCTTAGAATCCATCGAATCCTATGCTTTCTACGACTGCAAGAATCTGAGATACATCAGCTTGCCAGAATCTTTAAGGTACATTGACAACTATGCGTTCGCCCTAGATTACTATTCTATGTACGATCCCACGAGTTTGGTTTTTCACAGAGACGATTCAGGGTTGCCTGGATATGCCTACGTGGGAACAGGAAACGGCCATTTGTATCTTCAGCATTACGCTCTCGAATACTCTGTAAGCGAGGTCGGGCAGGAGGCTACCGTGACTGGATTCCGCGGAACTGCCGATGATGTCACTATCTTGCCTTTCTACAACGGATACAGGATCACAGCCATCGCCGACAGGGCGTTCTATGGATGCGAGGACCTGAAGAGCATATCTATCGATTCTTCCGTGAAGTCCATAGGGAACTATGCGTTCTACAATTGTGCGTCTCTGGAGTCGGTCGGGCTGGGGTCAGTGGAATCGGTGGGGCTGAAGTCGTTCTCATACTGCCAGTCCCTCAGATCGATTGCCATGCCCGCGACCCTCAAGAACATAGGCGGATACGCGTTCTTCGGATGCGGTCTCGAGTCGATCAAAATCCCCGGGAACGCAGCTGTCGGTAAGGGCGCGTTCAGCGAATGCAAGGACCTGAAGACCGTGAGCTTCACCGGCCACGGCACTGTGATAGGGACCAGAGCGTTCTACAACGACTCCAGCCTGTCCAGCGTGGACTTCTCCGGCGCGGCGTCCATAGGACTCAAAGCGTTTCCGTACTGCGACGGGCTCATCTCCGTAGTGATTCCCGGCTGTGTCTCTGCTGTGGGCGGGTACGCGTTCTTCAACTGCGCGAACCTCAGGGAGATAACCATAGAGGACGGCGTAGAGAAGATCGGCAAGAGCGCCTTCAGCGGATGCAAGTCCCTGGAGATGGTTGAACTCCCGGAAACCCTGGCGTATATGGGTTCGAATGCTTTCTATGGGGTGAAGTTCCTCGACCTCGACGGGCAGAAGATGGAGCAGACGCTGGATCTGCGCGGCCACACATACTACGGCTCCGGGAAGGTCCTCCGCATGACCGATCATCTCGAGAAGGGAGAGGTCTTCTCTGCAGGCGGGATCGTTTATTCCGTCTCCTCGGTGGACTCACGCACGGTCACCGTCACGGGATATGAAGGTGGCGCCATCGCCGTGCCCAGCCATCTGACCTACAAGGGGTGGGACTTGAAGGTTACGGCCGTTGCCGCCAAGGCGCTCTATGGGTGCTCGACCCTGAAGTCCGCCGATCTGGCAAACGTGAGGTCGATCGGCATGAAGGCCCTCGCTTACTGCACTTCATTGGAGGAGGCGTCGTTCGGGACGGATCTGTCGTCTGTCGGCGCCTATGCATTCTTCGGTCTGTCGTTCTATTACAGTAATATCGAGCTTCAGCCGGATCCGGTAATGCTGGCCGGGCGCTCCTTCGCCGGTTCTGATGGGGCGTTATTCATGGCCGAGGATGCTTCACCCTACGTGGTTCTGTCCGGGTCGTGCGGGGAGGACGTCCGGTTCTGCCTCGACAGCCGTGGGAACCTGATGATAACCGGCACAGGGCCGATGTACGACTACTCCCGGGCCTCGCACACCAAGACGGTCACGGCTTGGTGGGGGAATTATGATAGCAGTACCACAGAATTGACATACTACAAGTCGACCGCCCCATGGTTTGAGAACCTGGCCCCGGGGGATTCGTATAGCTACTATGCTTATGGCTTCAGCGATATCATGGCGTACAACGCAACCCCCATCGAAAACATCGTCGTCGGGGAAGGGGTTACGACAGTGGGGAATTATGCGTTCTATGACAGCTGCTATGGAGGCTGGGAGAACGTGGACTGTGAAGAATACGCCTCGACGATCGGTTCGGTATCCCTTCCAGACACGGTGGTTTCGATCGGAGACTATGCCTTCTGTGATTGCTATCTGTCCTCTGTGAACATCCCCAGCTCGGTGAATATCATCGGCGACCGGGCGTTCTACCCGATGGGGTTCTTTGACGAAGACGGAAACAGACTGCCGCACGATGCCGAAAGTCTCGCAGGATACTCCTACGAGGGCCACAACGGGAAGCTGTATCGCGTATCTTCCTGAACCGCTTGAAAACGCACTATAATTACATGGAAGGCCGCCCGGCCCTCCCGCCCTTTCTCGCTCAGAGGAGAGCATTTTCCGCTCAATTTGTACGGGATTCAGGGTGGGATTGGCTCTCGCGTTTTTCCGGCGGTATGAATTCCCTGTCTTTAGCTATGCTGATGTACTTGGGGCGGATGATTTTCCCTGAGGTAATGAGCTCCTCGATTCTGTGGGCGCTCCATCCAACGGCTCTCGCCATTGCGAACAGCGGGGTGTACAGGGTAACCGGTACCCCCAGCATGTCGCAGACGAATCCGCTGTACATGTCGACGTTGGCGCAGACGCTGCCAGCGTTCTTCTTCCTCGAGCGTATGATGTCGGGCGCCATCTCTACGACAGAATTAATCAGTCTCATGTCTTTTTCGCGGCCTTTGGATGCAGCCAATTTGCCGGCATAATCCTTCAGTATCTGGGCTCTGGGATCTGATATCGTGTAAACCGCGTGTCCCATGCCATAAATGAGCCCCTGGCCGTCGAAAGCATCTTTGTCGATTATCTTCGTCAGATACTGGCGCAAGGCTTCTTTGTCGTCTGTATCGGGAACGTGTTCCTTGATGTCTTGGAGCATCTGGACGACTTTTATGTTGGCTCCCCCATGTTTGGGCCCTTTCAGAGACAGGAGGGCGGCGGCTATGACCGAATATGTGTCGGAACCCGACGATGCGACCACTCTGGCGGTGAAGGTTGAATTGTTCCCTCCGCCGTGTTCCATATGGAGCGCGAGCATGATGTCCATGATCTGGATCTCCTGCTGAGAATAATTGCCGGCAGGCCTCAGCATCAGCATTATGTTCTCGGCCATGCCCTTGCTGGGGTCCGGCCTGAATATGACGAGATGGCCGTTCCTGTCGTAGTGCATGTGGGAATGGTATCCGTATATAGCAAGCATCGGAAGCCTGCTGATTATCTCCATGCACTGCCTGATCACGTTCTCAATGGAGTTGTCGGCATGGTTCGGATCGTAAGCGGAAAGGCCCAGCACCCCTCTGGCCATTGTGTTCATTACGTCATGGCTGCTTTCCCTGAGTATGAAATCCTTTACGAAATCCCCGGGAAGCTCCATCTTTTTTGCGAGCATCTTCCTGAAGGTTTCGGTTTCCGACTCATCGGGAAGGCTGCCGAACAGAAGCAGATATGCCGTCTCTTCGAAAAGGAATTTGGATTCACCATGGAATCCGATTATGTCATTGATGTCGTATCCTCTGTAGGTGAGGCGTCCTTCGCAGGGTTCGGGGCCGTTCCCGCTGTTGGCCGTTCCGATTACACGAGATATGTTGGTGATCCCAGCGCGGACTCCATTGCCATTCCTGTCGCGTAGGCCCTTCATTATGTCGTATTCCTCGTACAGATCCGCGGGAATGTACGACATCTCTCTGCAGTGCTTCGCTTTGTCCGCATAATAATTGTCCTCATCCATATCTCCATTCCTCCACGAATGGTTTCGCCGTAAGTCAGATTATCGCTTATATAGTCTCAATTTTTATTTAATTATGTTTGGTGGAATCACGGAAATTTGACTGCTATCATGGTCTTTTTTTGAGAGCAGCATTCTTACGGCATCCGTTCGATCAGGCGGTCTCCGGCTATCTCAGCGATTCTGCTCGCGTCCCCGTCGCACCATCCTCTGAAAGTCCCTTTCCCCGAGCTTTCGACGGCTTTGCCGATGTCGCGGAAAAGGCCTGGGATGTCCTTCTCTCTGACGCGCCCCAGAACCGTTCCCAACCGCTCCTTGCCGAGCACGTGGGATCCGTTGGCGCTGATCTCGAACGTCGGCTCCCCTTCGATGGAAGGCGCCCCTTTGAGCCCTATGGTGCCTAGCTGATGGGCGGAGCATGAGGATTGGCATCCGGAGATCCTGACCATCGGCAGCGTTCCGTCCGCGAACCCGTTCTCCTTCTCCATATCAAATAATTTTCTCAGGAGGCCGTTGGAATCCCTAAGCCCTGTCTGGCATATAGAGTTCCCGACGCATGAGGTGGATGCCTCGAACATGGTGGCTGCGCCGTCCGACAGGACGCTGGCTATCATGTCAGCTTCTGAGCCGGTTAGGTTGACCACGTAAAGGGTCTGGTTGGGTCCGATGCGAATCTCGGCGGATTCAATCCCTTCCACGGCGTCGCGCAGCTCCAAAATCTTTTCCGGCCTGGGGTCGCCTCCGATCGGATGGTATCTCACATAAAACAGGCCGTCTTGCTTCTGCCTCTTCGCATACGCGGTGGTCGGCACGGACCCGTCCCCCGTTTTGTCGATGACGATCGGGTCCGGGTCGGCTTTGGGTATCGAAGGGTCTGCAAGAGCCTTGTCCAACTCTTCGTTGAACTTTCCGACATATTCCGCGTCTCCAAGGTCATCGCGCATGTATCTTACGCGGGCGCGGGACCTGTCCTGATAGTTTCCACGGGACATGAACATCGAGACCATGGCCGACAGGCATGCGAAAACGTCTTTTGGATCTAGGCCGTCCCTCACCAAGAGGCCCAGCTTCGGGTTTGTTCCTAGCCCGCCGCCCGAGTACACGCCGAACTTCCCATTGCTTTCGGCCACGAATCCCAGGTCTCTGGCCGTCGCGTCGGCTATGTTCTCCATCGTGCTGGTGAATCCCACTTTGAGCTTTCTTGGGAGCTTCTTCCCGAATGCGATGTCGAGAAGATATTTCCCGGCCGCTTCGGCATAAGGCAAGACATCGAATTCCGATGATGGAATGATGCCGGAGAGGGTTGTGGCCGTCACATTCCTCGGATAGTCCCCGCCCCCTCCGAACGTTATGATGTCCGCATCGATGGCCGATCCGACTATCTCGGGTATGGCTTCGGGGGAGAGCCCATGGAGCTGAACCGACTGGCAGGTGGTGAGATGGACTTTGCTGGGGCGGTATTCTTCGATGCATCCGCAGATGAAACCCAGTTTCTCGGGCGTAATGCGGCCGCCGGACAGCCTGAGCCTCACCATTCCCGTTTTTCCGCCGCGCTGAGCATAGCTGCCATACCCGCCGGATATGCTTTTGTATTCTTTGGCGGTCATCCCGCCGGAGTAGAACGCTTCCGTTGCCTCTCTGAAGCGGGGCAGCGTACTCCTGTAGTCTTCTCTGTCCATGGCTTTCGATTGCTGTGGCGGTTCAAAACGGTTTCCCGATGTATGCGCTCATCTTTAGCAAGACGGAAGGCGAATCGTTTGCCGCGGACCGTCCTTTCAACCAACACCATATATAGATTATCGATGTTCGAGACGCGATGAAAGGCCGCATCCAATCAAGGGAAGAGCTTTCCGGGCTCCCCAAGACCGTCCATGGGGGCCAAGCGTGGAAGCTGGAGGGCATAGAAGATTATAGCCACAATCTGAATCCATTCGGCCCGCCGGCGGATATCGCCGAAATAATGGCTTCCGCCGCAGCGGATGTGGGCCATTATCCGGACGATTCGTGCTCGGAGCTCAAAGACACCCTATCGAAGGCCTTCGACATACCCCCTGAATGCATCGTGATCGGCGCGGGATCCTCGGAGATAATCAGGAACGTTCCCAACACCTTCCTAACTAAGGGAGACAAGGCTCTGATGTGCCGCCCTTCGTTCGCGGAATACGCCCAGCAATGCCGCATCGTCGGCGCGGAGCCGGAATGGTTCGATCTCACCGAAAGCGACGATTTCAGGCTCGATGCCGATTCCTACATTGAGAAGGCGCAAGGATGCAAGGCGGTTTACATCTGCAACCCAAACAATCCCACGGGCAGGGTCGAACCCAGGGAAAAGCTGATCTCCATAGTCAGGGCGTGCGAGGAGACCGGGACGCTGGTTTTCCTTGACGAGACGCTTCTGGAGCTTGTGCCGGGGTATGTGGACATAACGCTTTCCGGCATGGTGGACAGGTTCAGCAACCTCATCGTCGCATCTTCCCTGACCAAATCATTTGCGATACCTGGCATCAGAATAGGGTTCGGATTCTCCAACCCGGACATAATAGCCGAGATGGACAAGGTCCGCATGACTTGGAACGTGGGGCAGATCGAGCAGACCGTGGCCAATGTCCTCATCCGCGACAGACTGGATTACGTGGACAAGGCGGCGTCGGTCATGGCCGAGGAATCGGAGGTCATGAACTCGTCTCTGGATGACATAGGATTCCCGGTTGGGCCGGTGTCGGATTCGTTCTTCTATTTCTCTTCTGTCCGCCCGTTGGGGATGGACGCCGCCGATTTCAAAAGGAAGATGCTCGCGCGCGGGATAATGGTGCGCGATTGCTCGTCTTTCGGGGAGAGATTCTCCGATTATATCAGATACAGCGTGAAAGACCGCGATAGGAACTGCAAGTTCATAGCCGCTGCCGATTCCGTAATAAATGGGCGATCGGATGCCATTGTGGGTCGATGCAATCGCAGTTGTGGTTTTGGCGGTCCTGATAGACCGTTTCGTAGGCGAGCTGCCCAATTCGGTCCACCCCCTCAGATGGATGGGAAACATCCTCGGCGCGATAGACAGGCACGTCAAAAACAGGGCATCCCATTTCGCCACGACCGTCGGATTTCTGTCGTATCTGCTCGTGTTCGCGCTTTTCTGTTCGATAGCGCTCATAATAACGACTCTCGTCCGCTTCGCATTCTCTCTTTGGGACCCTTTGGCGGGGGAGATCGCTTGGATCGTGGCTACTGCCTTCATATCCAAGATAACCTTCGCGGTTTTTTCGTTCAGGCACCATTGCGATCCCATAAGGGCCGATCTGGACGCCGGAAAAGTGGAGGACGCCGCCGCGAAGGTCCAGATGATAGTGAGCAGGAACACCAAGGGCATGGACGCGGAGCATATTGCTTCCTCCTGCTGCGAGACCGTCTCCGAGAATCTGGTGGACAGCGTCTATTCGCCCGCGTTCTATTTCGGCCTGTTCGGGCTTCCGGGGGCGATAATGTTCCGCTGCGCCAATCTGATGGATGCGATGTGGGGCTATCTCAACGATAAATACGCCAACATCGGGCATTTCCCGGCGAGATTCGATGACGTCCTGGGTTTCCTGACGTCCAGAGTATCGCCATATTTCGTCGCTCTCGCAGGCTATCTGCTCAGGATGGACTGGAGGGCCGCCGTTCCTGCCGCCAAGGCGGAGCATACGAAAACGCCTAGCCCCAACAGCGGCTGGTCGATGACCGCGGTGGCCGCCGTTTTGGGCATAAGCATGGAGAAGAAAGGGGTCTACGTCATGGGAACCGGCCCGATGCCGTCTACGGACGATGTCAGGCGCTGCCTGAGGCTCGTGGAGCTTTCGTCTCTTCTTTTCATTTTCACAGTCGCTCTGGTTCTTTATGCCATTATCGGCATACATGTCCAGGGATTGTTCGAATCGCTGTTCTATAAGATTTGGGAGGCAATTTTGTGAGATATGTAAAATCGGTCGAGCTCAAAGAGTTGGATGGGCTTGGCGTAGGCATAGTGAAATTCACCGAGACGATGGAGGTTCTGAGCTCCGCCGTTCTGAATGGAGGCATAACCGAAGCCGATGCGCTGTTCATAATGCAGGTTCCGCACGATTATGATTGTTCGGATCCTATGAAAGACATCATCCGCGTAAGGGATGCGTTCGGATTGCCGGAGAATTCCGTGGGGATGATGACCGCTGCAGAGGTCCAATACGTGTTCAACGTCAAGGAGGCGGAGTACGGGGGATCCAACGCATGCGCGATAGTTACCGCGGGCCTCAGCAACCAGGTCGTTGCCGGCGAGCCCCTCGTGGATTGGGAGTCCGCCCACAAGATATCCCTGAAAAGGGCGGCGAAGATGATGGCCGGCACCATAAACATAGCCGTCGTGGTGGAAACCCCGCTGTCTTACGAGGGGAAGGTCAATCTGTTCATCCCTCTGGTGGAAGCCAAATCGGCCGCCATGGCAGACCGCGGATACAGAGAGACCGGCACCACGTCGGATTCCATGGCGGTCATCTGCCCGAAAGGGGACGAAAGGGGTTCGTATGCCGGCACAGGGTCGTCTATCGGGATCTCCGCGGCCAAAGCGGTCAGGGAGGCGGTAGGCTATTCCCTGGAGATAAGGGGGGAGCACCCGGTCCCGGTGGAACCTATGAAGCTTTTGGAGAAGCTGGGATATGGCATCGACGTCATGTGGGCGCTTTCCGGGTCTCCTATGGGCAAAGAGGAGTACTCCAGGGCCTTGGATTCATATCTTAAAGGCGATGGGATGAAGACTTTCCTGGATATGGCCGCGTTCTCTGCGGACCGCGCGGATTCTCTGGCCGAGGACGGGAACCAGTTCATCCACCCTATGGTCTGCCGCATCTGCTCGTCTCTGATCGGAATAGAGCCGAATCTCAGCGAAGGAATAATGCAGGGCATAATCGAGGCGATCGCCGTCGATGCCGGAAGGATAAGATGACCGGATCCGCCCTCAGAGGGATGGTATCGTTCTTCACGCTGTGGCATCTCGATATCACCCAGGAGGACATGGACGCCATGGAACGCGGGTTCCACATGGTGCCTGCTGTGGGACTGATCTTCGGCGCCGTGATGGTGGCAGCCCTGTCTATTCTGAGCTGGATCCAAGGCGCCATGCACATCGGCATGGGGCTGATCTCGGCCGTCGCGTGCCTTCTCATCGCATATGTCGGGAGCAAATTCATCCATTTCGATGGCCTGACCGATTTCGGCGACGGCATGATCGTCTCCGGGATGCGCGAAGACCACGTCCGGGCGCTGAAAGATACCTTGGTGGGGGCCGGAGGCATAGGCGTAGCGATTGCGGTCACTCTGACTTCTTTCGCGATATATGCGACATGGGGCGTCCCAGCCCTGGTGATTCTGGCTCCTCTGTGCGAGGTTGCGGTCAAGAATTCGATGGTATTCGCCGCTTCTTTCGGAATGCCTGGGAACGGGATGGCAGGGCGCCAGGTGGAGAAGACGACTTCCGAATCAGCGTTCAAATCGCTCATAGTCAGCATCGTCTGCGGGATGCTGCTGCTCTTTTTGGCTTCGCTGTTCTTCGCCGGCGGCGAGTGGCTGCGCGTCGTCACTTCTGGGGCGGCGGCTTTGGCGGTCGGTCTGATGGCGTCTTCCGTCGTAGGGGTCATCATGGCAAGGAATGCCAACAGGGTCTTCGGCATGGTGAACGGAGACATTCTGGGGGCCACAAACGAGATCTGCAGGCCCGTCGCAATGTTCTTTATGGGTCTGGTTTATATGCTTGGCATATGAGGCTGGAAGCGCTTATAAACGCAGGCGGGAAAGGCACCCGCATGGGGAGATGCGGCATCGAGAAGCCGATGCAGCCCGTAGGGGGCATCCCCACCGTCAAGAGGGTCATAGATGCCCTCAGCGCTTCGCCCAGCATCTGCCGCGTTCTGGTCTCGGTCAGCGATAACACCCTGGAGACCGAGGCTTATCTGGATTCCATCGGTGTGGAGACCGTCAGGACTTCCGGGGAGAGCTTCATGGACGATCTCCACGTCGCTTTCGAGCGGATGCACGGGGAATACGTGCTCACGTGTCCGTCGGATCTTCCGCTGCTCACCACGGATGCGATAGACGGTTTCATAGATTTCTTCGTCCCAGGTGAGATGCAGTCGGCCATAGCCGTCGTGGACGAGGAGACCGTCAGAAGCGTCGGGATAACGCCCTCTTACACGCGCGAGGACGGCGGGAAAAATTGGGTCCTGTCCGGGATATGCATCATGAGCCGCGAAGGGACGCTCCGTGGCGACTATCTCGAAGAGCGCCTTTTCAAGACTGACCGCATCGATCTTTCCATCAACGTGAATACGAAGGCAGAGCTGCTGCTCGCAAGGGGCCTCGCGAATTCCGCCAAACCGCGAACTGAGTTTTGCGTCGTAATCGTGACGGATCGTGGATGATATGCGTTTGATGCAATCCATATCCTCTGTTTCATCGCCATCACAGCGATTCGCCTCAAAGGCTGCCGTTCACCCGTCCAGCGTATCCTTCAGATTGGATAAGAAAAGCCTGCGGAATTCCGGGATCTCTCCCATGCCTTTCATGATGCATTCTGTCTCGAATCCGGCGGACACGAATGCAGATCTCATCGAATTCTTTTCAGCTGACATGTCACGGCGGGCATGGAATCCCGCTTCGAACATCAGCGGCGCAAGAAACACTTTTTTCACGCCTGTTTTGGCCATCATCTCAATGGCATCTTCTGCGGACGGTGTTCCGGAGATGGTGACGAAGAATGCTTTCATGTTTTTCAGGGCGGCCAGATGCTGAAGCAGGCATAGATTCCGAAATTCTGGGCGTGTAAGTAATTTTTCATCAGCGAATTGATCTGTTTTTGATATGCTGGCTAGACTCATAACAAGCTCTTATATATCATTACTTACATACAGTTTATGTAAGGTAATATCATGGTTAGACCTAGGGAT
>JAFXUX010000031.1 GCA_017524805.1 Candidatus Methanomethylophilaceae archaeon | reverse complement strand
TTCACGGAGGCGAGGGAGGTGCAGCCGTAGAACACCCCCTCGCAGATGGTGGTGACCGAACCGGGTATGTCCACGGAGGCGAGGGAGGTGCAGCTTTGGAACGCATAGTCGCCGATGCTCTCGACGCGGTCTGGGATGGACAGAGAAGCGAGGGAGGTGCAGTTGTAGAAAGCGCTCTTGCCGATGGTGGTAACCGAGTCCGTCATCATTACTGAGGCGAGGGAGGTGCAGTATGCGAACGAATCATTCCCGATACTGGTGACCGAACCTGGTATGTCCACGGAGGCGAGGGAAGTGCAGTATGTGAACGATATGCTCCCTATGCTTTTGACTGAATCGGGGATGATCACGGAGGCGAGGGAGTTGCAGTCGTAGAACGCGCCATAACCGATGGACGTTGCGCCATCTTCGATTATGACTTGCACGATGTCGCTTTTGCAGCTTTCCCAAGGGAAGCTGCCGGAGTCGGGGACCGCGACGGCCCCTTCGCCGGAGATCGTCAGGACGCCGCCGTCATCCAGCTCCCAATGCATCCCGTCGCCGAAGTCGCCTCCGGCAGATGCGTCGGCCGCGGGCGCCAGCAGGCACGCCGCAAGGATTGCCGACAGGAGGGCCGCGAGAAGCCCGAATCTAAGAACAGTCGATTTCATTGCTATCACTCGATTGATTGGCTCGCGGACGGATCCGCGGCGCCGCCCTTCCGCATGCCGCCGGGCGGGCGATCGTTCCGGCCGACGAGAACGGATTGATATCGACAGCTGGAAATAAAAAACGCACCGAACCGCATCGCCCACAGCGGATATTGGGACATGCCTTCCATCTGCCTGATGGCGAAGGCCGCCCGGCCCGTCCCATAATCTGTCCAAAGGAATGAGAGACGCCCCGAGGCATTATGCCCGGGGCTGAGAGGGGACCGGAAGCCCCGGTTTAGTTCAGGATACGAGATACAGCTTCGCGTCCGATCCGGAGAAGGAGTGCCCGGCCAGGGCCTCGGGGACCGGCTGGAGCCTGGACCCTCCGTCATAGAAAGAGAGGCCGTAGAAGGCGTAGGCCCCGACGGATTCCAAACCGTCCCCGAACTCGACCTCCGAGAGGGAAGCGCAGTTGGCGAAGGCCTTCATGCCTATCGTTCTTACGTTCGACAGGTCAGCTGTCTTCAGAGTGGAGCATCCGTAGAAGGCCTTGTCCGCGACGGCCGTCACCTTGAGGGTCCATCCCTTGTAAGCCACCTCGCCGGGCAAGGAAGCCACGGAGCCCGAGAAGCCCACGGCGGTTACTTCGCGGGAGCCCGCGGAGGACACGGCATAGTCTATGCCACCGGCGGAGAACCGCTCGCCGTCCTCGATGTCCCCGGCCATGCGCAGGACCTTCCCGGAACCGAAGTACACGTGCCCGCGGAGTTCCAGCGTCTGGCCCATGGCGTTGCCGTCAAGGTCCAGGTATTTCACTCCGTAGAATGCGTTCGGGCCTATGTACACCAGAGACTTCGGCAAGTCCACCATCTCCAGGGACTTGCACCCGCTGAAGGCGCTCCTCCCGATCTTCCTGACGCCGTCCTCGATTGTCACCTCCTTCAGATTGGCGCAGTTGAAGAACGCGTACTCGCCGACAGAAGAGATGTGGCCGGGTATGGTGACGGAAACGAGCCCGTTGCAGTAGGGGAACGCCTTGAAGCCCACAGAGGCGACCGTGGAGAGGTCCACGCTGGACACGCCGTTATTGTTGTAGAAGGCGTTCCTCCCGATGGACGCCCCGTGCCCTGTGAAGCGTATGTCGCTCATGCTCTTGCACGCGCTGAACGCGCTGGCCTCCAGGACCACGTCGTCGCCGGGTATCTCTATCGAGGTGAGCCCGCAGCTGAAGAACGCGTAGCCGCCGATGCTCTTGAGGGTCGCGGGTATGGATATCTCCGTGAGGGACTTGCAGTAGGAGAACGACTTCAGTCCTACGGACTCCACCGACCCCAGACCGACGGACTCCAGGGACGCGCACCTGAAGAACGCGTAGTCCCCGACGGCCTTCACAGTGTCCGGCAGGGAGACGGATTCCAGCCCCGCGCACTCGTAGAATGCCTTGGGGCCGACGGAGACGACCGCATATTCGAAGCTGAGACACGAGACAGAGGCGGGCACATCTACGGAGGACTGGAAACCCTCGTACCCGACAAGGGAGACAGATGCAGGAATCTGAGAAGTAACCTCATAGACGAGCCCACCGGATGCGAGCCTCTCCCCGACGTCCAAGGGCTTGGCGGCCATCCTAAGAGTCCCGTCGCCGGAGCCCTCGAAGTAGCGGCCGGCCAGGTTCTCAGGCGTGCTGCGCAATACCTCCCCGCCAGGGCCAAGGAAGATCAGGCCGGAGAACGCCCCACTGTCGATGTAATCGATCGCGGATGAGATATTGATGGAGGACAAGGAAGTACAGCCAGAGAACGCAGAGTATCCGATGGCTGTCACAGAATCCGGCATGACCACGGAAGCCAAGGATGCACACCCGATGAACACATAGTTGCCGATGCCGGTCACGAAATTCGGTATAATGACGGCTGTCACCTCAGGGCCTGGGGCGCATGAGACTATGACCGTCCCGCTTACCAACATGATCCCGTCGACTATGCCGCTGTATGTCCCGGAGAATCCGTTGAGCGATTGGCAGCCAGTGAACGCGTTTACCCCTATGCTCTGGACCCCGCTGCCGATGGAAACAGATGCAAGGGATCCGCACAATCCGAATGCCCCGCTGCCGAGGGAGGCCACGGAATCCGGAATGTCCACGGATGTGAGGGACTCGCAATAGGCAAACGCAAGGTCACCTATGCTCTGGACCCCGTCGCCGATGGAAACGGAAGCCAGGGACTTGCATTCATAGAATGTATACAATCCGATGTTAGCGACCGAACTGGGAATGGTGACGGAGGTAAGCGAAGTGCAGCCGTAGAACGCGCTGTCCCCCATGCTCTGGACCCCGCTGCCGATGGAAACAGATGCAAGGGATCCGCACAATCCGAATGCCCCGCTGCCGATGGAGGCCACGGAATCCGGAATGTCCACGGATGGGAGGGACTCGCAATAGGCAAACGCAAGGTCACCTATGCTCTGGACCCCGTCGCCGATGGATACGGAAGCCAAGGACTTGCATTCATAGAATGCTTTCTCCCCTATGCTGACGACTGAATCCGGTATGGAAACGGAGAATAGAGAATCACAATACGCAAATGCCAAGTTACCTACGGATGATACCCCCTTGCATACAATTGTCTCCTTGACATCATATTCCTGCCATGGGGCGAGATTGCTATTCAAATCAAAATTATACATGTCGCCAGCGCCAGAAATCGTGAGGGTGCCATTCAAATTCAACTCCCATGAAAGGTTGTCCCCGCACTCACCTGACGCGACAATCTCGATGCCTACCGCTACGCTCAGCACGTTGTCGCTAGATCTAATGAAGCGGTGACCGGCGAGAGCTTCTGGGGTGTGATCCAAAACTTCTCCGCTTGGGCCGAGGAAGATCAGGCCGGAGAACGCACAGTTGTCGATCTTGGCAACTGAATCTGGAATGGAAATAAAGTACAGGGAGGAGCAACCTGAAAATGCACTGTTACCGATGGATACTGCAGCCCCACGGAAGTCTATACTGGATAAGCCCTTGCAGGAGCTGAAAGCGTTTTTCCCCAGCGAGACGTCATCGCCATTGATAATCAAAGACTCGATGCCACACCTATAGAATGCGTAGGCCCCGATCAGCTTCAGGGTGTCCGGGACCGTTACCGACATGAGTTCGGAGCAGTTCGCGAACGCTTTGAGGCCGACAGAAGAGACGGATCCGAGGTCAATACTTGACAAGGAGGAGCACCCATAAAAAGCCTTGTCGCCGACCGACTCAACCGCGTACTCACAACCCCTATAAGCCACGGAGACAGAGATCGAGACTGCAGACGGAGACCCTTCGTAACCGACCAGAGATACGGAATATGGGTTCAGGGACATTACTTCGTAAACAAAGCCGCCGGAGGTGAGCCTCTCTCCGACGTTCAATGGTTCTGGGACCATCTTCAGAATTCCGTTGCCTGAGCCGATGAAAGAGTGACCGGCAAGGGCTTCTGGCGTGTTGGTTAGCCATTTCCCCTCATAATCGAGGAAGACCAGGGTGAAGAATGCACTCCCTCCGATGCTTGTGACCGAATCAGGTATGGATATGGAGGCGAGGGAGGTGCAGCCCCAGAACGCACTCTCCCCTATAGATTTCAACGAGTTCCCAATATCCACGGAGGCGAGGGAGGTGCAGCGATCAAATGCTTGATTCCCGATGGATTTTACCGAATCAGGTATGGAGACGGAGGCGAGGGAGGTGCAGTTGTAAAACATGTAGTCATCAATGCTCGTGACCGAATCCGGTATGGAGACGGAGGCGAGGGAGGTGCAACCCCAGAACGCACTCTCTCCTATGCTCTGGACTCCGTCACCGATGGAGACGGAGGCGAGGGAGGTGCAGTTGTAGAACATGCTGATCCCTATGCTTGTGACCCCGTCACCGATGGAGACGGAGGCGAGGGAGGTGCAATCGTAGAACGCGTAGTTGTCAATGTACGTGACCGAATCCGGTATGGATACGGAGGCGAGGGAGGTGCAACCGTTGAACACTTGCCACCCTATTCTTTCGACCGAATCAGGTATGGAGACGGAGGCGAGGGAGGTGCAGCCGGAGAATGCGAGTTCCCCTATTCTTTCGACCGAATCAGGTATGGAGACGGAGGCGAGGGAGGTGCAGCCGTAGAATGCGCCCCCGCCAATGTCCATAACAGAATCCGGTATGGAGACGGAGGCGAGGGAGGTGCAGCCGCAGAACGCGTCCAATCCGATGCTCGTGACCGAATCCGGTATGGTTACAAACGATGCCCCTGAACCAGCAGCGCAAGTAACTAGAGTCTTCTCGTTTACCAACATGATTCCGTCGACTATTTTACCGTAGGAACCGGAGAACTCTGTGAGCAAAGTGCAGTTGGAGAACGCACCATCTCCGATGTGTGAAACCGAATCAGGTATGGACACGGAGGCGAGGGAGGTGCAGCCGTAGAATGCGAGTCCCCCTATTCTTTCGACCGAATCAGGTATGGATACGGAGGCGAGGGAGGTGCAGCCGTAGAAGGTGCTGTCCCCGATGCTCGTGACACCATCTTCGATTATGACTTTCGCAATGTCGTCTTTGCAATATTCCCAAGGATAACTGCTATAGTACAAGGACCCAGTGGCCCCTTCGCTAGAGATCGTCAAGACACCTCTGTCATCCAGTTCCCAATGCATCCCATCGCCGAAATCCCCTCCGGCCGATGCATCGATTACAGGCACGAGCAGGCAAGCGGCAAAAAACACCGATAAGAAGGATGCGAGAAGCCCAGCTCTAATAACATTCGATTTCATTGATATCACTTGATTGTTCAGCTTGCGGAGCGATCCGCGGCGCCGCCTTTCCTATTCCGCCGGGCGGACTGCCGTTCCAACCGATGCCGTAGGCGGGTATAAATCCGATGTTAAGAATAAAAATAGATGCACAAAACCGGACTGTCCGCGACGAACCCCGAGCCCATGTCGGATCGGCATATGTCGCAGGCCACCATGAGAAGAGATCAGTTCAAATAGCTCCCCCGCGCAGGCTGAGTTCCGGATTGAGCGCCCGCGGAAGCCCCATGGACAGCATGATGCTTCCACACCGCTTAAATCTGCCCGGAAAGCGCGTCCGTACGCCAATACTATTTGAACTTTCACATTTGCATCACAAGAATTCAGTGCATCAAAAATTATTGTGCATCTAAAGTTCGCATGCATCATCCGTTCGGAATGCACATTTTCGAGATTTGATAAGCGTCCCCGCGCTGTAGCGATTCATGGAACGCCACGCCGCTTTCAGGTTCCTCCTTGGGCGGCGCATGCGCCCGAACACCACCTTGAGCTCGCCGCGGACTCCACAGAGAGATCGGACGAGTTCGTCTGGATATGCCCCGGACCCGACGGGAACGGGGGGCGCCTTTGCTCCCTGAGCCTGAACGTCACGGACAAGGATTACTACGGAGCCGGGCCTGACCGGGCCGTAAGAGGCCCTACGGGGCTGATAACGGCGCCGACCGCGCTCATAGACCCCGATGACCCCTATGTCATGGCGGTCGCGGCGCACATCCTGTCGGAGACCGGGGGATACCCCGACGACGTCCGGAAGCTCGCCGCGCTGAGGTTCGTCGGCTCGGCCGTCGAATACGCCGGGGACGGGGAGCTGTTCGGCCGCCACGAATTCTGGGCCGCGCCGGCGCAGACGCTCTACCTCCACAAAGGGGACTGCGAAGACACCGCCGTCCTCCTCTGCTCGGTCCTCCTGGCGATGGGATACGACGCCATACTTCTCGACTTCCCCGTCCACATAGCCGTGGGCGTGGAATCCGAAGTGAAGGCGGACCTCGCCTGGGAATGGTCCGGCAAGAGGTGGGTCCTGTGCGAGAGCACGTCCGCCGCCCGTCCGCTCGGCTCTTCCGAGGTCGCGGCTGGGGAGCCGGAGTTCCGCGCACCGTCCGCGCCCGGAATCTTGGAGGGGATCGTGTCGTCGGCGAGGGGCGCGTTCTGGGGGCTCACGGGCCTCCGATCTGTTTTCAAAGAGTGATAGACATGAAATGCCAAAGCAAATTCTTGGCCGCGGTCGCCGTGGCCCTGATGCTGGCCGTCGCCGTGAGCCCCGCGCTCGCGTCCGACCAGAGCACGGGAGCCACCGACAACACGGCCAACGTGGACATCGGCAGAGGGATGACGTGGTCCTGGACCCCGACGTTCAACCTCCCCGACACCGTCGTGAGCGTCTACGCGAGCGCGACTAACTTCATGAGCACGTCGGTCTCTCCGAGCAAGTACAGCCAAACCTCCAGCGGATACACGCAGGTCTCCGAGGGGACCGCCACCATGCAGCCCGCCAACGGCCCCGGATTCGGCGTGAGCACCACCCTGACCGTCGGGGTCTCCAACCCGGCCTCCGTCGACGCCCAGAACTACACCATCTATGCGATCAAGGGCACCACCAAGCTGACCGCGCCCGCGTTCCCGACCTCCGGAACCGTCACGACCACCATGAGCAAGAACGGCGGGACCGCGACCAGCGCCTGGACATCCTACATCGGACTGACCATCAGCGCCACCACCGGGAAGATCACCGGGAAGCCGACGGCAACCGGGACTTACGTCTTCCACCAGACCCTCACCGGCACCTCCGCAGGGAGCAGGGACATCACCGCCGTCGTCGAGGAAAAGGTCGCCAGGTAGAACACCCCCAACGTCTACAGCGTCCAGAGAACCGCCTCGACCTTCCCGACCGCCAAGACCGCAGGGCCCGCCAACGTCACCTGGGCAGTCAAATCCCTCTCCGTCAACGGGGTCGACGTGAGCGGATCGGACTCGACAGTGGCCCAGAGCGTCCTGAGCAACTACGGCCTGAACGTAGACGCCAACGGGAACCTGAAGACATCCGCCTCCACCCTCGTGTCCTTGACCTGCTGGTAGAGGAAAAGCCTGGAGTACAGGCATTCATTGATGATGAGACTCCGATATCGTCGCCTTTTGATCCCCACATATGCGACATACCTTCCGCTCTCCGGATCCGCGAAGCATTCCGCGTCGATTCCGGCCGCATCAAGCATCCCGATCATCTCGCTGTCGATGGCGTAATTCCTCACGCCTTCGCCCTTCATCTCCTCTTCCGCGGGCTTGGTCTCGTAATGTATCCCGGCGGTGAAGCATAGCGTGCCTCCCGTCCTGATGACCCTGCCCACCTCCTTGATGTCCTCGGCGAGGTTCGGCCAGAAGAAGTGGCTCGCATTGGACACTACGAGATCGAACTCCCCGTCCCCGAACGGCAGCCTCTCCACATTGGCAATCTCAAACTCTGCCCTGTCACCCAGATCGGCGTTGAAGGCTCTCGCATGCTCCACCGAAAGCTCGGACAGATCTATCCCGAATCCTTTGGCCTCGGGATACCTTTCCAGGACGAGCCTGATGAACACCCCTCCGCCGCATCCCACATCGAGTATCTTCGAAGGGCGGATCTCTGGGAGATGGTCTATCCCCCACTGTATCTGTGGCCTGTGATCATCGTTCATGCTCTTCAGCACCGCTTCCCCTTCCTCGCCGCGGGGGAGCATGTGCTGCCTTATCCCTTCTTCATCGTCGGTTCCCTTCCTGCCGAAATAGGCGCATTTCCTGCCTCCGGGACCTACGCATGCGCGGTATCTGAGCCCCGCCCCTTCGTAGCAGCTCATCATCTCCGATCCGGTGACTACGCGGAACCCGTCGCAGAACTCCTCGCCTTCAGCGTCGGAATGATTCTCGAAATGGCAGCCCGTGGTTATGCAGACCAGCCCGTCCTCTCTCAGCACGCGGGCGATCTCCTTCATGCTCCCTCTGAGGTCTGGCCAGAAGAAATAGCTGGAATTCGAGACGATCAGGTCGAAGAACCCGTCATCGTATGGCATGTCAATTACATCTCCGAGCGTGAGCTCCAGACGCCCCTCGCCGACGTATTTCCCGTTGTATTCCCTGCAGTATTCTAAGGAAGTCTCGGAGATGTCCAGCCCGTATACCTTGGAACCGGGATATTTTTCAAGAAGCAGACGCGAGAAATTCCCGCCTCCGCACCCTATGTCCAGGATCCTCTCCGGATGGATCTCCGGGAATTGCTGCACGCCCCACTCGATCTGGTCCTTGTGGGATTCTATCATCTCCTCAATGACCTTCTTCCCCTCTTCCCCGTGGGGCCTCATGAACTGGCATATTTCCTGCATTTCAATCGCATGGAGCATTAATCCATCCGTATTTCTGCTTTGTTTCTCGCAGTCATCATCGCTATGGTCTATATTCCCATGCAATTGCGGAACGGTTACGCAAAACTGTTATCTGCGGCGGGCATACGGTTGGACGCATCGGCCATTATTTGATTGGGGGCGGGAAACTGGTTAAGCTGCTGAGATCCGACGGCACCGACTTGGATATACTCTTAGGGGACTACAAGAAAGCCATACGGAGCATGTTCGTCCCGTTCCTGGTGGCTTTCGCGGTCATCGAGCTCAACCAGTTCGTGGACACCTTCTGGATATCGGGCCTGGGAAAGTCCGCATCCGAGGCCATCTCCGTGTCGATATCGTTCTACGGCCTGCTTATGTGCGCCGGCATGGGGATAGGGATCGGAGCTACCTCCGCCATTGCGTTCCGCCTTGGCCAAGGGAACAAAGAGATCGCCGGCTCCATTGCCAGCAACGCTATGATCCTCAGCATATTGCTTGGTCTGGCTTCCTCTGCGATCATGTTCTTCGCGATGGATCCTGCTTTATGGATTCTGGGCGCCGAGAACATCAGGACAGAATGCTGGGACTACATGATCCCGTTCATAGCCATGGCTCCCATACTGATGGCCCATTCCGTCATCGGCGGTCTGTTCAGAGGTGAGGGAGCGGCCCGCAAGTCCACCGCAATCCAGATGGCCGCGGCGCTTCTGAACATAGTCCTCGATCCCTTCCTCATCTACGCGCTGAACATGGGGATCATGGGCGCAGGAATCTCGACAGGCCTTTCCGCCCTCATAGCGCTGATGATAGGATTGCGGTGGTACGCCGAAGGCAAGACCGCCGTCAGGATGGACCGCTCGAATTTCCGCTTCTCCAAGGATGCCGTCAAAGAGATCATGAACGTCGGGATCCCGAAGACATTCCAGGACCTGATCACCAACTTCACCGTGTTCGCCCAGAGGATTTTCATCATAGTCGCGGGAGGGACTACGGCGGTGCTGATCTACAACTACCCGTTCAGGATAACGTCCCTGTTCAATCTCCCCGGGAAATCTCTGGAGCATTCGATGCTTCCCATCGCTTCCTCTTCGTACGGCCAGAAAGATCTCGTCAAGATGAAGGGGGCGGCCGATTACGCCCTGAAGCTGACTCTTTGCATCGCGGCCGTATTTACAGTGCTTATCTTCATCTTTGCCGAGCCTCTGATGTCGATATTCACTTACGAGGAGAGTATGGGCGCCTTGCTTCCGGACCTTGCCCAGGCGCTGAGGCTCATATGCTTGACGATGCCCTTCATGGCCATCAAAGGGATCGGAGCTTCGCTGCTCCAGGCCATGAAGAAGGCCAAGATCCCGATGTATTTCGATCTGTTCTGGTCGATTCTGAGGCTGATCCTGTTCGCGCTGTCGGCGTACGGATTCCTGGGCATCGATCCGTTCCAGGGTATCATGCTGATAATGGCCGCGCTGAACATAGGCGGAGGATGCATCGTGATGGCTCTGGCTTATGCAAGCATGAGAAGGCTGATGAGGGAAGCCGGACAGCAGACCGCATGATGGGTGCCTGAACTCCGGCCGGATGTTCTTCAAGAATCCGATATCCTGCGGAGAATATCCTTTATCATATGTTGGCGATTGCATCCCACCCATCATCCCAGCGAAATGCCCGGATATTGCGGGAGGTTCAGCGACATGGCAAACATACTCGACAGAAAGGCTAGGCCGGAAGCGCCCAGATACGGGGAAGAGAACTTCGACATCATGCAATGCAGGATGCCCCACGGCGACCTCGGACCGTCGGTCATAGACCACATGAACGAAGGGCACCGCCCCGGGATCGAATGGGCCATCGCCCAGATACCTGACATCGACCCGGAGTTCATCCTCGACATAGGGTACGGAGGCGGTATCGTCTCCAGGCTCATCCTCAGGAGGTTCACCAAAGCCAGAGGATACGGCATCGACATCTCCGAGGTCTCATACCAATACGCCAGCGAGTACGACAGATACTTCATCGACGAGGGGAGGCTCAGACTGATCATCGGGGACGTCCACGACATGCCTTACGAGGACGGGAAATTCGGACTCGTCATCTCCAATGCCAGCTACTTCTTCTGGGAGGACATCGGCAAGGCATTCAAGGAGATCGGCCGCGTCATGGCCGAGGGAGCCACCATATGCATCCCGGACGGCAAACCTATCACTGACGACAACTACGAGGAAGCCAAGGCCAACGCAGAGCCTCCGATGAATGTGTACAAAGATTCCGAGATGATCGCTTTCATGGCCGCCGCAGGGATAGACGCGAAAAGAGTCGTGAGCGAGGATGGCGAAATGGGGGCCTTCATCGGGGTGAAAAGGCGAAGGGCCTGAGAAACCTGCCCCATAGGCCCTTCGGAAAGATGATTTTTTAATCTGAATTGCCATTAACCGGCCATGGATCAGTCCCTGATGGAATTGGTATTCATACTCGACAGAAGCGGAAGCATGAGCGGTAAAGAGAGCGATACCATCGGCGGCTTCAACTCTCTGATCGAGAAGCAGAAGAAGGAAGAGGGCGACGCGCTGGTAACGGTGGTCCTCTTCGACGACCAGTACGAACTGCTTTACGACAGGGTCTCCCTCAAGGAAATCCCCGAAATGACCTCCAAAGAATACTTTGTCAGAGGGTCCACAGCGCTCCTGGATTCCGTCGGAAAGACGATAAACAGCATCAAAGCCAAGCAGGACGGGGCCGAAGAATCTTCGAAACCCGGGAAAACGATGTTCGTCATAATAACGGACGGCTACGAGAACGCCAGCCACGAATACAGGCGCGACACGATAAAGAACCTGATCGAAACCCGCAAGAAAGAGGATTGGGAATTCCTGTTCATAGGAGCGAACATTGATTCCGTTACCGAAGCGGCATCCCTCGGCATCGACGCCAACCGCGCTGCCAACTATGAGCAGAACGAGGCGGGCGCGAGCTCCATGTTCGCCGCGGTCGGGAAAGTGGTCGCCGAAGTCAGGAGAAGCAAGGACAAAGCCAGCGAATCCATATCGGACGACTGGAGCAAGGACATCAAGTCCTGATTCAAACGGGCTCCGGGGATCCCCCGGAACCTCATTTTATCTGAAAAATCGGAGAGGCCCTCGGATCAGCTTCTTCCCCTCTCCGAACGCTTTCCCGACTTCAGACCCGAAGGAGTAGTATCTCTTGTTCACGGTGTCGTAGACTATCGGCCTGAGCTTCTTGGGATCGATCTTTCCGTCCGTGAGGATGCTCTCGTCGGCGCAGACGTTCACGATCTTCCCTATGAGGGTGCAAGTGCTCTCATCGAAGCTTATTAAATCGCATTCCAGGGCCATCGGCAGCTCCTTTATCAGCGGCGCGTCGACCTTCCCGCTTCTCTCGGCATGGAACCCTGCCCTCGCGAATTTGTCGGGGACGTCGTTGGCCGATACGATGCCTACGTAATCGCATTCGGCGACATAGTCCTCCGTGGCCATGCTCACCGTGAACGCCTTCTTGGCGAGTATGTTCTCGGTGGTTTTGTGCGAGGGATCAAGGCATATCGTTATCCTGTCCTCCTCGGCGATGCCTCCCCATGCCGCGTTCATGGCGTTGGGGACGCCGTCCTCCCCGTAAGTGGCGATTATGAACACCGGCATCGGATAGACGCAAGGCTTTGAACCGAAATCCTTTCTCATTTGTATCGGATTGCGAACATCTTCATAGGTATATCTTTCCTGCCTTCATCCGACGATCATAACGGACCCAAGGTGCAAACTTATCTATCATCTGCCCTATTGGGGCGCGATGTCTCTGTTAATCCACAACACGCTGACCAATTCCAAAGAAGAATTCGTTTCGATAGAGCCTGGCAAGGTTCGCATGTACGTCTGCGGAGTCACCGTGTACGATGACATCCACATGGGCCATGCCAGAAGCATGATCGTATTCGACACCGTCGCCCGCTATCTGAGATATCTCGGATATCAGGTCACCCACGTCACCAACTTCACAGACGTGGACGACAAAATCATAAAAAGGGCGGCGGAAAGGGGGATAGAGCCCTTGGAGCTCTCCGCGGAATACATCAGGAAATACTTCGAGGATGCGGAGAAACTCGGGATAAACAAAGCTGACATCTATCCCAAAGCCAGCGAATGCATCGGAGACATCATCAGGATGGTCCAGAAGATCATCGACAGCGGCTACGGATATGCCACCGAAGACGGCAGCGTTTATTTCTCTGTGCGCAAGGTCAAAGATTACGGGAAGCTCAGCAAAAGGAATCTGGACGATATGCAGCAGTCCGAGAGAATAAGATCCGGACTCAAAAAACTCGATGAGAGCAAAATCGATCCCATGGATTTCGCGATATGGAAAGCGGCCAAACCCGGTGAATGCTCCTGGGATTCCCCCTGGGGCCCTGGAAGGCCCGGGTGGCACATCGAATGCTCCGCGATGATCGAGAGATACCTTGGGGAGCAGATCGACATCCACGGCGGAGGCAACGACCTTGTGTTCCCGCACCACGAGAACGAAATCCTTCAATCGGAAGCCGTGACCGGGAAACCCCTGGCGAACTATTGGATGCACAACGGGATGCTCATCGTCAGAGGCCAAGGCATGAGCGAAGCCGAGAAGATGTCTAAATCCAAAGGGAATTTCTTCACCGTGAAGGATGTCTCGAAGAAATTCGACCCTCAGACCATCAGATTCTACTTCCTCAACGCGCACTACATGAGCGAGCTGGAATACAGCGAGGACATCCTCAACGAATCCAAGGCCGCGCTCTCGAGGCTCGCCAACAACTACGAAAGCTTAATGGAATGCGCCAAGAACGGCCCTGATGGGGATGCCGAGAGCGACGACTGCTGCGATCTCATCGAATCCTACAGGAAAGCGTTCAGGAACGCAATGGACGACGACTTCAACACCCGCGCCGCCATCGAAGTGATGTACCAGATGGCCAGGGCGACTAACAAAGCGATGGGCGAGAAGACCCTGTCCAAGAAGGCGGCTGAGAGGCACCTGAAGCTCATAGATGAGTTCAACGGCATATTGAACATAATCCCGAAGCCGAAAGAAGCAGACGATGGAGCTATCGATTCGCTGGTATCAATACTCATCGACCTCCGCGGGGAGATGCGCAAGAACAAGATGTATCAGTACGCCGACATGATCCGCGACAGGCTCAAAGAAGCGGGCATCCAATTGGAAGACTCCGCGGATGGAGTGAAATGGAAGAGGATCTGATCGGATCCCCTTCCTAAACCGTTTCTGGCGGCTTGCTTCGGAGCCGCCGATTATTTCTTGAACAGGCCTTTGAGAATGCCTTTGCCGATCTCCCTACCGGCGGTGGCCGCCGCTCTGTTGATGGCCTTCTCCGCGACTTTCGTTGCCGTGCTTTTGGACGAGCGGCTTTTGGCGGATGCTGTCGCGGCAGATTTCGGAGCGGCTTTGGCTTTGGATTCCGCGGCCTTCGCTTCCATCTTCTGCTTCTCCTCCTCCATGCCCTTCATAGTCTCGTATGCGGATTGCCTCTCCTGGCGCTCCCTGTACTTGGATTCGAAGCGGGACGATTTTATGATGCTCTCATACTCTGCCGGGCTCAGAGGATCCAGGCTGCTCTGAGGCGGAAGGATGAAAGCCCTCTCGACTATCGAAGGTATGCCTTTCTCGTCCAGGCAGGAGACCAACGCCTCTCCCACTCCCAACTCGGTGATGGCGGTCTCGGTCTTGAACTTCTCATTGGTGCGGAACGATGATGCTGCCGCCCTCACCGATTTCTGCTCCGCCGGAGTGTAAGCGCGGAGGGCATGCTGGACGCGGTTGCTCAGCTGCGCAAGGACGCTGTCCGGTATGTCCGAGGGGCTCTGAGAAACGAAATAGATTCCGACGCCTTTGGATCTGATGAGCTTGACCATCTGCTCTATGTTCTGGATCACCGGCTTCGGAGCGTCTGAGAACAGCATATGGGCCTCGTCGAAGAAGAACACGAGCTTCGGCTTCTCTGGGTCCCCGGCTTCCGGAAGCCTCTCGAACAGCTCCTGGATCAGCCACATCATGAACGTGCTGTAAAGCTTCGGGCTCCTCGCCAGCTTCTCGGAATTCAGGACATTCAGAACGCCCTTCCCGTTCTCGTCCGTCCTTATCCAATCGAAGATGTCCAAGGCCGGCTCGCCGAAGAAGAAATCGCCGCCCTCATCTTCGAGAGTGCGGACGGACCTTTGGATCGCCCCCAAAGTCTGGGAGGACATGTTCCCGTATTCCGCGATGTAATCGTTGCGATTCTGGGCGATATGCTGGAGAACGGAGATGAGGTCCTTGGAATCGATCAGGTCCCAGCCTTTGTCCTTGCATATCCTGAATATCATAGCCAGAACATCGCTCTGGACGTTGGTGAGATCCATCAGGCGAGCTAATAGGGAAGCGCCCAGAGAGGAGACAGTCGTCCTGACCGGATGCCCGCAATCCCCGTATACGTCCCAAAAAACGGTTGGGAAGCCTTTGAATTCGAATCCCTCGGCGCCCAGCTTCTCCGCGCGGCCGCGCATTTTCTCCGTATCTTCCCCGGCCTTGCATACGCCGCCGACATCCCCTTTCATATCGCTGAAGAAGACTGGCACGCCCGCGTCGCTGAACGATTCGGCCAGAACCCTCATGGTCACTGTCTTCCCGGTTCCGCTGGCTCCCGTAATCAGGCCGTGCCTGTTGGACATGCGGGGAAGCAAATACACCCTCTCATCGCCTTTGGCTATCCAGATCTTCCCTTCCGAATACATTTTAACACCGCCGGCACTGCCGGGCCATAAAAGTAAGCGCTTTCTGATAAATAAGTGATTGTCCGGAGGAAAAAGGAAACCATGAAAATACAATGACACTATAGTTCTATCAACTATAGGGTAACTATTCAGAACCCTCTCCAGACTGTAGTCTTACCTCATTAAATTGAACGTGTTTTCGATAACTCCATAGGTATAAATTATACCTACATATGTCAAAATAGGTATATTTATATATACCTATTACTATATAGTTGCGGTGGAAGCGACGTCTATCGTGAAAATGACCAACAAGAAGACCGGGGTGACCTATGTCTATGAATCCACATCATACTGGGACAAAGATAAGCATCAGGCCCGCAACAAGCGCAAGTTGATAGGAAAGATTGATCCAGACACGGGCGAGATCGTACCCACGGGCAGAAGGGGATCGGCAACATGGTCCGCTGCCGCGGACCCCCAATTACCGAAATCTTTCGCCGAGGGGCACAAATTGAGTCCTACCCAGGACGAAAAGGATGCGGAAATACTCGAGCTTAGAAAGAAAGTGCTAGATCTGGAGATGCAGCTCAGCAAGAAGACGTCAGTGCTAGACAGAATCAGGCGCGCCCTCGAATCATCCGAGTGAGAGATGGAAGAGCATTCCGATTCATACCGCAATGCCAGCAGAGAAGATCTGCTGGCATACATCGATCGTCTGCTACAGGATTGCCTGGCCAAGGACGAAATGATCAAGGCGCTCCAAGAGAGGATCAAAGAGCTGGAAAGGAGGACTAGGATGAATTCGACAAACAGCTCTAAGCCCCCTTCCAGCGACGGCTACGCGAAGCCTGCGCCCAAGAGCCAGCGCGTCAAGAGCGGCAAAAGGCCCGGCGGCCAGCTAGGGCACGAAGGGCACAATATGAGTGTCCCCCACGAACCCGACGAGGTCATCCCTTGCATCCCTGAAAGCTGCTCGGGCTGCCCCAATCTGGCCAAATGCATTAGCGATAAAACCCTTGAGGCTGGCGAGAGCAGATTCGTGGTAGACGCGGTCATGGACGTGAGGGTCCGCGAATACAGGTCTATGGGCGCCAAATCGTGCCCTATGGGGAACTGGCAGGGTCCAGAGGAGATGTCGCGCGTTCGGTTCCCCGAAGACGTGGATGCGCATGTCCAGTACGGAGATTCCTTCGCAGCCGTGGCTGGGATCCTCAACACGTACGGGGCGATCAGCTTCTCGCGTGTCAGTGACATAATCCGCAGCATGTTCGGCGTATCACTGTCTCCGGCTACGGTCGAATCCATGGTCCGCAAATGCGCCGAGAGCGTCGAAGACGCTTTGGAAGGGATCCGCCAGAGCATCGTCAAACGCGATGTGTGCCACTTCGATGAGACCGGAGTGAGGTGCGGCGGCAAACTCATGTGGGTCCACAATTCTTCAACGGCAGAACTGACCTACCAAACCATCAGCGAAAAGCGCGGGATAGAAGGGATTCTGGAGAACGGTGTTCTTGGGAAGTTCAGGGGGATAGCCGTCCACGACTGCTGGCTGTCGTATTGGGGCGGCTTCGAGGTCGAGCATTCCGTCTGCTGCGCCCACATTCTTAGGGAGCTGACAGCGATAGAGGAGATGGAACCGGGCCATGAATGGCCCGGAGAAATGAAAAGGCTGCTTCTACAGATGAAGTCCGAGAAGGAATGTGCGCTGTCCACGGGGAGGAGGTCCATCGACGCAGTCACTCTGGGTTACTTCGATGAAAGGTACGACAAGATACTCAGCTTGGCGGATTCCGAGCGCCCTCCTCCGCCGGTTCAGGACGAGAGGAAGAGGGGGAGAATAAAGCTTGGCAAGGAGCGCGCTCTCATCGAGCGCCTCCGCGCCCTGAAAGGTTCGGTGACGCTTTTCCTCCACGATTTCAGGGCACCGTTTGATAATAATCAAGCCGAGCGTGACATACGCAACCTGAAGACGAAGACCAAGGTCAGCGGATGCTTCCGCACAGTCGGCGGTGCCAGAAGGCATCTTTGGGTTATGTCATATCTCAGCACCGTCAGGAAACAAGGCGGAAACGCCTTCGGATCCTTGAAAGAGGCACTTTCAAAGCTTCAGAACTCTGTGTAAGTTTTCACACCATAGTTCTATCGAAAGAGAGGGTTCTGAATAGTTACACTATAGGACTCAAGTTTCAAGATACCTGGATGTCACTCTGATTCGCGAGATTACAGACTATAGTGCTATTATAAAATAGACTATAGTCTTACAAACAGCACAGCAAACGATATACGGACGCAACGAAATCTTCAGTCATGGGCGAGACCAAAGACCACCACGTTATGGAAGTGCTCGGATTGGCCGTAGTCACCGTCGAGAACGGAAAGATAGTGAGCATCGAACCTCCGAAGCTGAGATTCTGCCCTTTGTTCAACAAATTGCTGGGGATCGAGAATATCGATACGGAAGCCGTCCGCAAGAACATCGAATTCCGCATAAAGGACTTCGGGCTCTTCACGGAGAACCGCGTCGCGCGCGCCGGAGACTACGTAACCTTCGGAGTGTCGGAGATCCTCTCGACGGCGCTGTCCAAGGGACAGATCCAAGCCTCGGTGATCGTGGCCGATGGGGCCGGAAGCTTCATAAGCGAAGACCCGGAGATCGTCCAGGGGATGTGCGGCAGGATTTCCGGGATAATCGAGACCAGCCCTCTGAAAAAGGTCATTGCCGATGTTGGACCGGAAAACGTTCTTGACCCGGATACGGCAAAGATAGATCAGAAAGCGTGTGCGGAAAAGGCCGCCGCCCGCGGATATGAAAGATTCTCGGTCACCGTCACCAATGCGGACGACGCCAAATTCATCAGAGAAAAATACGGGAGCAGAGCCGTGATAATAGCCGTCCATACCTCCGGCACCAGCAGATGCGATGCCAAAGCGATGTTCGATAACTGCGATTTCATAACAGCCTGCGCTTCCGGGCCTCTGAGGGAAGAGGCTCTGTCCAGAAGAGACGATATAATAATCGCGGGAAACAAAGTGCAGATCTTCGCGGTCACCGACATCGGGAAGGAGATGGTCGTAGGGAAACTGCATTCGATAGGCAAAGAGCCGTGGGACGGAAGCCCGGAGTGGGTGAATCCGAATCCCCTTCTGCGATCGCGCCCCGCCGGAGATTCTTCTCCTGGCCTCCTGAAGGAGCTCGCAGGATTTGCACCGGTTGCCCACGGTCGGCTCCCCGCATGAACAAAGCTTTAGATTGGATGGGGGCAGCTCCCTGTACAGCATCGGACGCAGCGTGTCGTACGAAGAAAGGATGCTGAATTTCGAGCCGGGGGAGCGCTCCTCCAAATCGTCGACTATGTCGCGGTACTGATTTCTGAGGGCTTCTTTCCAATAGGGGCATTCCCCGTCCCAGAACTCCAGCCCGGAGACCAACGCATACAGAAGAGTCTCTTTCTCCGGGATCGTCCTCAAAGGAAGGAATCTGGGTATGAGCCCGGGCTGGACCTTCTCATGGGGACCAAGACGGGCAAGCCTCTCCACGTCTCCGCGGACGAAGTTCATCATCACGGATTGGGCCATATCGTCAAGGTTATGGCCGGTAGCCAGGTATTTCGCGCCGATCTTCCGCGCTTCGTCGTTCATCAGACGGCGCCTGAACACCCCGCAATAAGTGCATGGACTGCTCTCTTCGGACAGCGGCGCGATCCCGTCCATGGTCACCCCCAACTCCGTGAAAGACCTGAGATGGAAAGCTATCCCGTTGGATTCGCAATACCTGCGGACTATGTCCACGCTCGGCGGACGGTATCCCTCTATCCCCTCGTCGATTGTTATCGCATGAACTTCTATCCCATTCCTGGGGCCGAAAACAGACGATACCATCGACAGAGCCAGCATGCTGTCTTTGCCGCCTGAGACGGCCACGGCTATCTTGTCGCCCGAGTAGACGTGGATCTGCTTCCTGATCTCTTTCTTCACCCTTCTGTCGACATAGCGCATGAAGTGCCTGCCGCAGAGGTGCGTGCCGTTGTATCTGATGAAGGTGACCGCGTCCTCTCCGCAGATGTCGCATCTCATTCGGAAGCCTTCTCGATCAAGGTTTCGACCTTCTCGGCCAGGACCTTAGACGGGATTCCCGGGAGGGATATCCTCGTGGTCCTGCCGCTGGCCTCGTTCACGACCGCCGTCTTGATGACGCCCAGCTTCTCAATGTCTTGGATGTAGGTCCAGAATTGGGTGTGCTTCCTCGGGGTCTCCCCGTATTCCTCGCAGACAACGGCGTAAGTCTTCTCCGCGGCCGTGATGCTTATCGACGTCTGCTTTCTTATCGCCCTGGAAACGGCCAGCAGAGCCAGCATCCTGCTCCTGTCCAATGTTTTGAGCTTGGATTCGGACACTGTGCTGTATATCATGGCCTTCGCTCCGCGCACATGCTCCGCATCGATCTCGTCGGCTCCCTCTCCCTCGGCCATATTAGCGGCCCTGTCCAGAAGCTCTATCGCCATCCTGGCGTCGCCGTATTCGGAGGCGGATTCAGCGATCATGTCGATCGGCTCGTCCCCTATCCTTCCGGGCAATATCCCGGCGTTGGCTCTCTGGAGGACTATTTCCCTCAGCTCCGGCATGTCATATCTGTCGAAGATGACAGAGTTCGTCCTGCGGAAAGAGGAGAATGAAGCCTCGTCCAAGAGATCGAACAGCGGCTCCTGGGAGATCATGACCAGCGATACGGAGCGGCCTATGTCCGGACCGCCTTCCGTAAAGCGCGATATCTGATACACCAGATCCATCGAGCTTTTCTTCAGGAGAACATCGACCTCGTCCAGAACTATGACTATATCCTTCCCTTCACCCGATATCTGCTGCCTGAGCGCCCTCCACATCTGGTCGGGCGAGAAACCCCTGTCCGGGAACCCTCTGTCGAAATGCTGGACCATCTGGAGGAGCACGGCCGCCTCGGAGTTTCTCGCCCTGCAGTTGACGAAGATCGCCTCTATGGGCGAGCCTTTTTTGGCGCAGTGCTCGGCCAGGTCCCTGCAGAAGCATTTCGCGGCTGCGGTCTTTCCGGTTCCGACCGGACCCATGAGAACGGCGGTGCAGGACCTTCCGTATTCCGCAAGAGGGCGGAAGAGGAGCTCCATCGTGCTCAGCTGCTCATCCCTGCCGATCAGCTTCGGAGGTACGTAGTCGTAATCGAAGACCTTGGGGTCGCGGATTATGCGGGAGCCTCTCTCGAACATCTCAATTCCTGCTGTGGCGCGTGAATCCTGAGCAGGGGATGATCTCTATCCCCTCTCTTTCCCAGATATCGCATATGAGATTGACGCCCAAAGAATCCGAGGACATGTGCCCGGATATGACCAGATTCACGCCGAACTTTCTGGCCTCTTCGAGATGGCTGTCCGGAAAATGCATTCCGATTACGGTTCCGACGCCCGCCCAAGCCAGCTTCTCATAGATCTCCTTGGGGGACGAGGTCCCGCCGTTCATCTTGCAGATCACCTTCCCGCAGCGGGAATCCGGATTGCCTACCATTATCTTCGGAGGAGAGTTGAACCTCGCTGCATCGCGGTATTCCGGCTCCGTGTAAAGGGCGTCGATGATGTCTGATAACCTGTAAGGATTGACTCTGCCGAAAAGATCGGTCAGATAGCTCTGGACCATGTTGTCAGCAGGGCAGTGGACGTTGAACAGAGGGATCCCGAGAAGCCTGGCCGCGTCCGCCCCCTGGTTGTAGTTGGATCCCATTACACCCCTCAGAACCTCCTCGGTCCTCGGCGCTATGACGCATTCGGCGATGTTTATCGGCACCCCTGCGTTGTGGTAGAGATCGGCCTGCAAACTCACGACCTCCGGGAAACATGTGCGGGCGGTCCCGATCGGATGGTGGGCGGCCACCGCAGAAATCGTTCTCCCTTTCTCCCTGAGCCTGTCGGCCAGCAGGATCTCCGCCGGCCCTATGTCGATGCCCCACATGATGGCCTCCGCCTCCAGATCCTAGGCTTCCTCGGCCATGACGGAGAAACGGGAATCGGCATATGGATTCCAGAGGCGCTCGGGATCGAAAAGATCCTTCCTGTCCTCGGGAAGGCGGTCATACGCTTCCTTCGCCTTGGACAGGGCCCTCTGAATCTCTGCCTGAGGGCGCGGGTCCTTGGAGATCCCGGCTTCGATGGCCATCCTATAGGCATCGTATATCTTCATGCGCAGGGTATCTGAAATAAGGCAATTAAAAATATCCGCGAACTTCCCGCATCTCTTTTATATCTTCTCGGCATGGAATCTATGGGATGCGTAGCGGTAAGACCCGTTCCTTATGCATGGAGACGACCGAGCTCCTTCAATTTGAACTTGGACAGGCCCGCGTCAGGCGCAATCGCCTGCGCATCCTTCAATTCTTTTCTATCTCGTAACGGATCAGCCAGCCCAGAATGATTCCTACGCCGGCTCCGGATACGACCCCCGTAAGGAACCTGGTGATGGGAAGGTCTCCGAAATAGGGCTCGACCGCCCATTCGACTATCGTGAAGCAGACCATCGCAGAGGCTATGGCGATCTGCTTCCTCCCGATCTTCAAATCGGCAACGAGGTGCGCCAAACATCCGAGCGCGAATCCCAGCAGCAAACCGGTGTCCCTTATGCAGACCGGCATCTGAGACCCGTTGAGAACGAAGCTTCTCGCCGCCTTCTGATGGCACAGAATATCCCCCAACAGATACGGGAATTCGGAGATGCTCCAATCATGGTCGATGTGGGCTGGGCTGCCGTCCAGACCCCAATACGTCCCATAAGGGGCGGCGAAAGGTGCCAAGATGAACATCGCCAAGAAGATCGAAGCTATCGCGACGAAGAACAGCATTATGCGCTTCATACGACGATCGCAGCCCTGCGGCATTGTTTGATGCAGACCATCGACGAAATCTTGATAACCTTCTCAAACCAGGAGTATGCGTATTCCCATGCGTCCAAGCTCTCCGAATCGAAAGGCATCTCCGCTCTGAGGGCGCGCTCCCTTTTGGTCTCGGCGTTCGGCACGAAGACGCATCCCACCCTCGAAGACAGCTCATCTGCTTTGGACAGTATTATCTCCGGGTCCGGGAAGCCCTGCCCGATGCGGATCTCGAACCAAGCGACGCCCTCGGACAATCCCGCCACGAAATGCAGATTCTTGATCCCGGGATCGAACTTCATCCGATCTTTCTTTCCCGGCCTATCCGCGCGCACGCTGGAAAGCTCACCGATCCTGTCGTAGAGCCCCGACCAAAATGGCTCCAGCTTATCTTCGCCCAACATGATGGGAGAAATCACGGACACAGATTTAACCGATGCCGTGTATGCGCAACCATGCCCACCTTTTCCTTCGGCGACATCAGAAAATACGAAGGATGCCCGCAAGCATACAGGCTATCAGCCATGTCGGATGACTGGAGGATCTCCCTCCAGGATTGCCTGGACATCTCCGTCCACAGGATGATGGCCCATGCCAACAGCAGGCGCGTTATGGGGCACAAAGTCTCCGCCGCGGAAGCCCTGGCCATGTTCAGGGAGGAGTGGGACGCCTGCATGGAAGATGTCTGCACGGGAGAGGGGCAGGACATCGCCGAATTCTACAGGAAAGGAGAGGCCTGCACCAGAAAATACGCGGAATTCATCGCCGAATCCGACGGCAGCAGCATCATAGCATTCGATATCAGAGGTGTTCAGAGCCTTCCGCGCGGGAAAACCGCCAGAGTCTCTATCGATGAGATATACAGGAGAGGCGATTCGGCCGTCCTGTGCAGATACATAACAGACGACGCCGGCCTCAGGAAGGATCTGACCGAGGATCTGGAGTCCAAGGTCTCTGCATTGTGGGCGACCTACAGCCTCCAGGGGACCGACAGGATCGTCCTGCAATGGAGATACCTTCTGACCGGCGACGAGACGGAATGCCCGGTGAGGAAGCAATCCATGGGCGAGGCCGCAGAGAAGCTGTCGGAAAGGATAGGGGAGATCGAAGGGGATCTGAATTATCCTCCCAAACTCGGGGAAGGATGCGCATACTGCCCCCACAGAAACAGATGCCAGCCTTATCTCTCCTCGATCAACGGGAAAAAGAGGATGCCCGCGGAAGAGATCGAAGAGCTCGTCCAAGAATACTCCGATCTGGACGAGAAAATAGCGGCCCTCAAACAGCGCATGGAAATGCTCCAAAGCAGGAGGGACACAGTCAAAGCGAAGATCGTGGCATACGCGGACTCGGCGAGATGCGATCTGGTCGACGGCAGGGATGCCACCATCAGCATACGCCGCTACAGAAGGGCCAACCTTCCGAAGGACAAGACCGCCGTCATAAAAAGGCTGAAAGAGACGGGCCAGTACGACAGCATCAGCATGGTGAACTATTCCAGGCTGAGGGCGGACATCGCCAAGGGAATCGCCGATCCTGTGATATCGGATATGGCGGACATCACATATGACATCAGGATGTCTCTCATCAAGAAGAAGCGAGATCAGAAATCGACGCGGGAAACCCTGACGGCTGCGGAGCATGCCATAACGTGGACGCAGATGATGACGCTGAGAATCGCCAGCGGGATTATTAGATCGCTAAACCACTCGCCGGAGAGAAGCCCGTAAACCCATGCGGCCAGCCCGGCCGTGCCCATCAGGAAACTCACCGAAGTTTTCATCATCATCAGAGCCATGTATGCGATGATGGGGAAGAAAACGAACAGAGACATGCATATGCACAGGCTGTTGTTCTCCGTGATTATCATCCCGTCGTTGACCTGCGTGTCGTAAAGGACCGTAGCAAGAGTCAGCACGAAAGATACCGCAAGAAAAATCACGGCCGGCTTCCAGACGAATGCCCTCACCCTGCCATTCTTTTTCCTCATCTCTGCGCTGCGCCTCGCCTGCAGCTCCGGATCGATGCTTTTGGCGATATCGAGGATCGAACGGCCGTCAGTACTGTCGGCGGCAGAGGCTGCGCTAGGCTCCGCTGTAGTTTTAGAAAGCAGACCGACGGATTCTGGCATCGCAACGGGGATGCGCGAACTTATGGTTAAAATTGACGCAAGGAAAAGCGGGGCCGGAAGACGGATGATGCCGTCCCAGGCGCCCTGAGATGTCCGCATGACGCGGGATGGAGGGGGATGGGCCGATTCGCAGGACTTACAGCGGTCAGATCAGATGTACATGTAATCGGAGGACTTCTTCCAGGCGTCGCTCTCGATCATCTTCTTGATCTCCCCATCGACCTTGTCCACGGTGTCCAAGGACATCTGGATGAAGGTTGCGACCACTTCTGGCTTGAGGTTGATGACGCAGTCCGGTATGCTGTACTGGAACACTGGCGCATATCCCTCATCTATCGGGTGAAGGTAGAAGCGCCCGTAGCGGATGTCGTTGTTCAGGGAGTTTATCCTGTCGAGAACTCCGACCTTGTGGGATTCGTCCACGGAGAAAGACATCAGAACGAGTATCCCTATGGAGTTTTCGTCGGAAGCCGCGACAACCCTCATGGGTATGTCATCGCCCATCACGTCACAGATAACGCTGCCGTTCTCATCGACATCATACTTGTATTCCATCAGATCGAAGGATTTCCTGACGGTTTCCTTGATCTCGGAAAGGCTGTGCCCCTTCCCGGCGGACACCCTCTTCTTAAGCCCAAACATGATTGGGTCAATAGATTAAGCATTATGAAAAACTATTGTCATAATACAGACAGTGATTGTTAATTTTCGAACATCACTATCACTATAGTGCTTTTTATAGCAAATCGGGCGGGAGCAATGGCCCCGCCTTCATGATTCAGGCGCGAATACATCGGAAAACTATTCCGCAGCAGACGCAGAAAATTATCTGGCCGATCGGGCACATCAGACAGAATCTCCACAGCATCTTTCTGATCCCTTCTCCGCTCCCGAGGCTTCCCATAAGCACCGCTATCGTTGCGCAGAGCTCCGCCAGATACACCGAAAGCACGGCGGCAGTCCCGTCCATGCCGGCGAATCCGTCAATCTGCGACAGGGGCGCCAGCATGGAGACGCTCATACCCAAAACCATAGGCGCGAAGAAGACCGCGGTCACCAGCATCATGTCAGTCATACTCTTGAGATTCATCTCCAATCTCCGCCATGCGTGGTTCCTGTTCTGGAACTGCCTTCCCAGCGCTATCGCCAAGCGCCCGGCGTCTGTGACGTCCCTGCGGGAACAGCGGCAAATGTCTGCGAAAGCCACCGCCACATCCCCTGATATTGGTCTTATGGATCTTGCAACAGCCTTCACCGCATCTCCTTTGCATAGGGAAAGCTCCCTCGAATAAGCGGCTGCGGCATCCGCGCACTCGCTTCTGACAGCGATCGCACCTGAGGAAGCGCTTTCGAAATTGTCGCCTGAGATCATCCTGCTGCCCATGTCGAACACGCAATCCCTCAGGCCGCCTTCGCATTTCGCACGCTTCTTGTCCTCCGCTACGTCTTTCCACATGAAAGCCAGCGAGGCGACGGAAGCCGGAGCCAACGTGAATAGAACCAACTCGTCCACGCCCCCTCCAAGACTGAGGTATACTATTGCCAGAGGGATGGCCAGCAGAAGGGGGAGAGCGCAGCGGAGTTCGCGGGCCTCGAACTCGGCGATGAGAAATGGGTTGGTATATCTGAGCCAAAACGATATCATCAGAATGGCGGCCGGGATCAGAGCCAGAGTGACGAACACGATCGTTCCTTTGTCTATGGTCCCGATGCCCATCATGCCCCCGAGGCTGAGCATAGGCAATATCGACATCAGTATCATGGGCACGAGGATTCCTATCCCGAATACCGTCATGCACGGTGTGTTCAGTGATGCTCCATATTCGTCTCCCATATCCTTCACCGCGGTCAACGCGATGTCGGAGGCGTCCTTCAGCATGTTAGACCTCTCGTCCTGGCCGGAGGATTCCGAGGCCGCCATGCACATGTGGACCGCTCTCCGATATCCCGCCGCGGATTCCGGAAGCTCGGACATTGCATCGGATACGCATGAAGACATCGTCTCGGAGGATTTGGTGTCCACCTTCCTGACGATCGATGAGAAGAGCTTCCTGGACAGCGGCGGCCCCTCGGAAGCCACCATCCTCACAGCCGCGTCCCAAGATCCTCCAGACTCCAGCGACGATGTCATCATCCCGACCACTGTCGGGCATTCGTTCAGCAGCCTTTTGCTGTCGGTTCCGCTGAGAGCCTTCTTCATATCAGGGACACCCTCCTTTTGAGCTCGTCGAGAGCGGCTTCTGCCGGGGCCGACGGAGGCATCCTAGACAGTATATCATTGGACAGGGTGACCCATTCAGGGCCGAAGAATCTCTCGTCGGTCTTTCCCTTCTCTGCCAGCCAGTACCTCATCGCGGACCTAGCGCGGATGTCCTTTGCGGCTTCGGCCTTTCCCATCTGTGACATCCTCATCGCCCTTTTCATCGAAGGCGCCTCGAACATAACAGATTGGTCGGTCATGTCGATGAACTTCCCTGGCTCCGATGCGGTACAGACGAATTCCACCGCCCTTCTGACGAGGCTTCCGGTTCTCCTGTCCTTGACCGTTCCCAACGATACGATGGCATCGGTGGCCATGAACGCTTCAGGGGCGATTCCCATATCGTAGACGACGCGGTTGTATACCGACATGGCCGAATCGCCGTGGATCGTACCCATGATAGCGCTCCCGGCTTTCCCCGTCCTCATGCTCTGATAGAGAGTGCGAGCCTCGTCGCCTCTGACCTCGCCCATGACTATCGCCGACTCTCCCATCCTCAGCGAAACCCTGAGAGCCTCATCGGCATTGGTAAGCGGGCTGCCATCATTTCTGTCGTCCACCAGAATGGTCTGCACCTTGTAGCCCATGCTGCGCATCTGCTCCCCTGGCAGCTCGATAGTGTCCTCTATAGTGAGAATCCTCTGGCCCAGCGGGAACTCGAACATCAAGGCTGACAGAAGGGAGCTTTTCCCGGCTCCCCTCGGCCCGCAGATAAGGATTGTGGAGCGGTTGTTTACCATGAATGACAGCAGACCCGCCGCACGCTGATCTATCGTCCCGTTCGCCAGCAACCTAGTCAGCGTCCAAGGCCTCGCAGAGTGCTTCCTTATCGCCAAAGCATCCCCGTTGGGGCTCATCGGGAAACCGATGAGAGTTGCTCTGGCGTCGAACTCGCGGAAATCCGTCTCCAGAACCGGAGATGACTGGCAGAACCTGAGACCGCTCTCCCTCTTCAGGATGTTCACGATGTTGTCCATCTCCCTGCGGTCGGCCATCAGATTGGTCCTGCAGCGCATATGAGAATTCACGCCGTCGATGCCGTTGATCGTCACATGCACTCTGTTCCTGTCGCAAGGAGCATCGATGTACACATCCTCTATGTGCGGATCGGACAGAAGCACCTCGAAAATCCCTGCCCCGACGGAATGCCTGTATGATGCGGAGCATATGTCGTCCATCAGGCCATCCAGATTGGCGGAATTCCCGCAGGCTTCCTTTATGTCGTCATACCTGTTGGCGGCCAGCGCGCGGGCGGTGCCGATGACGGAATCGCGGTCCAACCTTCCGCCGTGCAAGCGATACTCTACGCGGATCCCGCGGATGACATCGGAAACCACCGAATTGACGGAATCGTCGAAGGAGTATTCCCGGGGCATCAGCGAGTATTCGGTCTGGCCGTCGTTGGCCATTCCTATGGTGACATGAGCGAACTGGGTCGAATAGCTTGATATCGCTTTGAGATTCTCCTGCGTCCCGACCAGCCAGCACTCGGCATACGAGGGCTTCGTCCTGAGGTCCTTCCAGACCATCGATGAGAACAGAGATGTGAAATCGTTCTTCGACGCGGAAGGGTCGTGCGGAAGGCTGGGCTCGGTCCTCGGCATAGTTCTGCTGACCGATTCCAGCGGATCGGCATCCCAATAGAACGGAATCTCCCGATCGTCATTGCTCCCGGCGGATTTGCCGTGGGAGAAAAAAGGCGGCAATCTGGCCATCGCAGAGTCCTCCCGGAAAGGTCCGCCATCCGCTCCTCTATCTCCTTGAGCCCGGTTTCTATCTGCTCTATTGCGCGGCGTGTGCGGAGGACGCAAAGATCGCATTCCTTGCCTTGGGGGCGCTTCCCTTCGACGAAAGCCAGAGCCTCCGCGATGCCTCCGGAAGGGAAACCGTCCCACAGGACGTCCATGACCTTGGACCTGGAGACCTCGCACATCCTGCACCTTCCTTTCGGGGCCTCCTGCGGGAACGACCATCTCATCACCGATGCTGCATCCTTGATGACCTTCCCGGAACGCCCGGCAATTTCCAGATCTTTTCCCGTGCGCAGAACGATCCTCCCGGAGCTACCTTTGGAGCACATCGACGATACCATGCATCTGATGCATTCCGCGGTCCCGGGATCGGGGGCATACCTGCACCCGGAGCAGTTGATTATCAAGGAATCCCCGGAAATCGCCGCCGGAGGCTCGTAACGTTTCGGGATATCCTGCCCCTTCCCTTTGGCGCGGGGAATTGCCCCGGCCATCCTTCCGATTATGTCCATGGGTACGGTTCGACGCGGACGCTTAATATTCCAGCGCGTGCGGTAACGCTGCGTCATCAGGATCTCCCGTAAAATGCTTATAAACTATTTATCCTAAGGAACACCGTGGAAATACTGGCGCCCGTAGGGTCTCCGGAAAGCCTCCCGGCGGCTGTCAAGGCCGGGGCTGATGCGATATATCTGGCTGGGAAGAGCTTTGGCGCCCGCGCTTTCGCGGGGAATTTCAGCGACAAAGAGCTCGAAGGGGCCGTCGGATATGCCCATGACAACGGCGTGAAAGTCCATGTGACGGTCAACACCCTCGTCAAAGATTCAGAGATAGAAGACGCAGTATCCTTCGTCAGATTCTTGGCGGACATCGATGCGGATGCCGTCATAGTCCAGGACCTCGGTCTTCTCAAGCAGCTCAGCAGCGTCGACATCAGGAAGCATGCGTCCACCCAGATGCAGATCCATTCTCTGGAGGGCCTGAGATGGTGCTCGGAGAACGGTTTGGACCGCGCCGTGCTCGCCAGAGAGCTCACCATGGATGAGCTGGGAAAGATGGTTCCTGAATCCCCCGTCGAAACCGAGGTGTTCATCCAAGGCGCGCTATGCTATTGCGTATCCGGAGGGTGCCTAATGTCCAGCCACATAGGCGGCAGAAGCGGGAACCGCGGGTCCTGCGCCCAGCCCTGCAGAAAGAAATACTCCACCGACGAAAAAGAAGGCTATCTCCTGAGCTGCGCCGATCTGTTCGGGATGGAATACATGGATAAGCTGCGCGAGATAGGCGTGGATTCCCTGAAAATCGAAGGGCGCATGAGATCCCCGGCGTATTCGTACCTGGCGGCCAAAGCGTATTCCATGGCAGAAAAGAAAGAGACGGGAAAAGAATTCGACGATACTATGGAGCTTCTGAGGACGGTGTTCAACCGCGGGACCTGCTCCGGGTATCTTGGGGAATTCGTATCCCCGGTCCAGCCCCTTTATCCCGACAACAGAGGGTTCTTCGTCGGGAACGCCGCCATCAAGGACAGGAAGCTTGACCCATCGCAATTGAGCGAGAAGATCGGCATCAGAGATGGGCTCTCCATTTTCGACGGGGACAAAAAAATTGGCGGTTTCAAAGTCACCGATCTGGTGTCCGCCCAAGTGCCTTTCAAGATCAAAGACGGGAAGTACAGCATCTATCGCACGTACGACCCGCGCATTGACGAGATCAAAAACGGATTCGGGCCGGCTCCGAAACTGGAAGGTTCCACGAAGAGGAGACCGGTCAAGCTGAAGCGCGAGAGCTTCCGCAAACCCGAGGAGAGAACCCAGCTGTCATTCTATGTGTCATCGATAAAAACGCTGGAAGCCGCTCTGCCCTATGCCGACCGCATATACTACGATGCCACCGGAAAGATCGGAGAAGCAAGGGAAATCTGCAACGCAGCAGGAAAAGAGATCGTCTCCTTGCTCCCCAGATTCGACCCTCTGGACGAGTTCGCGGAGACGAAGCATCCCGTCATGGTGAACACGGTGGCCCAGTACCGCGCTTGCAAAGGTTCTGAGAGAATCTATGGAAGCAGCGTGCTGAACGCATTCAACTCGTATTTCCCTCTTAAGCTGTATCAGACGACGCTCTCCACGGAGCTCTCCAAGGGCGAGATATCGGAGCTTACAGCGCATTATCCCATCAGGACGGAAGTCATGGCTTTCGGAAGGGCGGAGCTCATGATCACCCGCGATCCGGGCATGTCAGATTGCTCTCTGAAAGACGAAACGGAAGCTTCCTTCCCCGTCTACAAGGACAAACGCGGTTATTCCCACATATTGAACTCTGCGGACCTGAACCTCCTGGACAGGCTGGACGAGTTCAGGCGCTTCGGCGTCGCCTCCGCCGGATTGGACCTGAGGAAAAGGCCGGCCGCGGTGGCGAAAATGGTGGGCGAGATGTGCGTCAACCCTTCGGAGAAAACGCTGGGAAAACTCTCCGAGATGTGCGGCAGCAGCTTCACCAAAGGCCTGTACATCCGCGGGGTATGAGATCCGTCGATAACCGGCCTGATAACATAATCGGGATGCGACGTACGCGCACGCATCCCCTATTTTATCTGCCTAACGCGAAACCCTCCGCATGATAGGGAATAGAAGCGGCGAAATGGGATTCATGGAGGCGGTTCTGTCCATGATGGCAGTCGTCCTGGCGCTTACGGCCTTCCTCGGCGCCGCCGCATTGCTGATTTCGGCCGATTCCGAAGAGGATCTGCGCTTCAACGTGGGTATGCTCGGTGGCGAGATAGTGGACGGGGAATTCGTGCCGTCATATGAAGGATACCTGCAGGAATATCTCGACACCAGCGGGAAAGCGTACGTATCCGTGGAGGCGAACGTTCCGGGGGAATTCTGCGGGGACAGTTCCGTATCGCTGGGCACTGACCCGGGATCGGGATATTCGACGCTGTTCAAGACGATATCCATAGGATGCGACGGAGGGAGGAAAGTCCCGGCGATCTTCAGGGTGGTAATTTGCTGAAGGACAGACGCGGATTCACAGCGTATGTGGATGCCATCGCGTTCATGGCGATTATTCTGATGGCCCTGTCGGTTATCTCGATGCAATTCGGCATGGATGAGGAGAACGGCCCGAACGCATCCGAAGCTATGGACGCCATATCCGCGGCGAAAGTCAGACCGTCGGACGTATCAGATTTAGACGACGGCGCTGTAGTGTTCCTGACGGACGTCCTGGCCTATTCGTTGGCGAACGGGGATGGGAAGCCTCTGGAGTATCTGGAAGAGTTCCTGGATCTCCATTGCAGAGGCCATCCCTACCGCATGGAACTGTCGTACGGAGACGAGAACAGTTCGATCGGAGAAGAGGATGTCAAGGTCTATTCGGGAGCGGAATCGAGTTTCCCCGTCTCTCTGGGGGGAACGCTGTCCGCATCGCTCAAAATAGGGTTATGACATCGCCACGACGTCTTTCCTGCGCTCCTCTATCTTGCCTTTGATGGTGGATCTGATGGCTTTGGTGCACGGCCATGATTTGTCCATGTAATCGATGAGCTCGAGGATGTCCGCGTCGGGGTTGGTCAGCGCCAGATACACCCTGCTCATGAACATGGACACGGCATACGGGAAATCATCGCATATCTGCGGGCGGTCCTCCCATATGGTGCATCTGTTGTCCTTCCCAAGGAAAGCGCAAGGCTCGGTCTTGGCCAGAAGGAATCTTCCGTCGGGGGTGCGGGCAAGGTATTCCTGGATGAACTCGGCAATGGAGACGTTCGCTGCGCTGGCTATTCTCTCGAACTCATCCGGAGTGACGATTATATTGGGCTGATGGCAGCATTTCCCGCACATCTCGCAGGGAAACTCCGGCCTATATGACATGCAGATCTCGTATGCGATATCCAGGTTGGCTTTCATCTCGGGGCTGATGGTCCCAAGACCCTCGAGGATGTACTTGCCGCGGTATACCGCCATCAGAGCACCGCCGAATAGAGGCCGAGCATGAACCCAACCATACTGAGGATCAGCCCGATCGCCGCTATTGTCACGAGAACCGCCTTGTTGTCGCTGTTCAGCAGCCTTGGAACGTTGATGGCATATCCTCCCACGACCATTCCGACGGCACCGACAGCGGCCGCGGCGTATCCAAGATTGTCCATCATGCATAGGGCTGCGGCGATTACGCCCAAAGCTAGGGCGATCGCGCTGTATAACGCGGCATTCGTCTTCTTTTCTGGGACGTAAGGGATATCCACCCTCCAGTCGCATTGCTTGCAGAAGAGCGTGTCCTCGGAATTCTCGAATCCGCATTTCGGACATTTCATGCCCCGCAATAAAGCGGAGGGGTTCATATACTTGCGGACTGCGTCGGGCTGCGAAAGATTGAGGAAATTTTAAAACCGCAATCCGGATTGGGTGCCATGATCTGCCCTGAGTGCGGAGCCGAAACATCCGATGACTATGGGTTCTGCCCCAGATGCGGATCCACGTTGGATAAAACCGTAACCCCCGAACCCGGCCAGGAAAACCAATCCCAGCCGGAAGAGAAAGGGAAGATGAAAATCGGCATCAGGCATGTGGCTGCGATCGGCGCCGGGGCCGCCCTCGGATTCGCCATATCATTTTTCGTCGGGTTGCTCTGCCTCTTCGTAATACCGTTCATCGCTGTAGGGGGGAACGGGATGAAAATGGGAGGGGGCTTGATCTTCCTCTTCACCATAGGATTCCAGGCCGGGATGCTGATTGCCATCCTCTTGCGTCGCAACGCTTTCTTTTGAGGGGAAAAACGCAAATAAACGTGTCATGCATGGGCAGGAAAGATGACAGCATCCCCTTTCAGATCGGACGAATACAAGCTCGTGGTGGTCGTCAGGAACGACCTGAAAATGGGCAAAGGCAAAATAGCCGCCCAAGCTGCGCATGCGGCAGTCGAATGCGCCATCTACGTCCAAAAATACGACAGAAAGACGTTCGACGGATGGCACTCGAGCGGCCAGGCAAAGGTCGTCCTCAAAGTCGACTCTTTGGAGGAACTCATGCGCCTCGCAGCGGAAGCCAGAAGCGTGAAGCTCCCGGTGTCTACGATAACGGACGCGGGAAGGACCCAGATCGAGCCTGGAACGACCACCTGCATCGGGATCGGCCCTGCCCTCGCCGGAGAGATCGATCGCGTAACAGGAAGCTTGAAAATGCTCTGACTGGGATTCGAAGTTCCCAGCCAGATTGAAATGTTTCAGAGGTTGCGGATCTGGACGCGGGTGTCGAGACGCTCCGCATCCAGATTGTATATGGCATCCAAGAAAGCGGGCTTGAACGTTCCCGGGCCTTCGCATTTTGTCGCCGCATATTCCGAGGAGATGCTGAACACAAGCAGGGATGCGGACAGCGATTCCAACGAGACGCCGCAAGCTCCGATATAGGCGCCGGCGACTGCGGATAGCATGCATCCTGTGCCAGAAACGGTTCCTAGGAGCGGATGCCCATTCCTCAGCTCGACGCCGGATCCCCCGCGGAAAACGTAGTCCACCTCTCCGGTGGAAGCGACAGCGCATCCGAACTCGGAGGCCAGCTTTTCAGCGGCTGACTTCGGATCCTTGGAGCCCATGGAATCGACGCCTCTGACCTGGCCTCCGTTCCCGGAGAGAACGCCGATCTCGCCGTGGTTCCCTTTGATGACGGCGATATCGACCCTCTCCAGAAGCCTGAAAGCGGTCTCGGTGCGGTATCTCGTCGCTCCGACGCCGACCGGATCCAGGAGGACCGGTATGCCGGCCTTGTTGGCGGCACGTCCGGCGGCTTCCATGGAATCGACGGTGCGGCTGTTCAGCGTCCCGATGTTCAGCACGAGCGCAGAAGCTATGCTGACCATCTCCGCCACATCCTCGGCCGCATCCGTCATGACCGGCGTCCCCCCGCAGCAGAGGCAGGCGTTCGCGCAGTCGTTGACGGTCACGTAATTGGTCATGCACTGGACCAGCGGCCTCTTCGCCCGGACCTTTCCCATGTAATCAGACGGTCTGCTCATACCAACACGTACATATCCTCTATCTTCGACGGCTTGTATGCGTCATCGAAGATGTCTCCGAGATCGTATCCGCTGCGGTTGCTCCAGGTCTCCCCGGTAGTGGTCGTCTCCACATAGACATACTTCTTCCCGTTTTTCGTCGCGACATTATCGCCATAGTTGTACGAATCGTTCACGAAGTGTATCGATGCCATGGCATGGTCGCGGAATATGAGCAGCGCAGTATCGTATCCCATCTTCTTCATGAGAGTGCAATACAGAATCGAGGAATCCTCGCAGTCTCCTCCGCCGTCCCAGAACAGTTCGGCCGGATATTTGATGAACTCCATCTTCCCGCGCGAGCTCTCATCATACAGATAGGGAATCGTCTCCACGAATTTCATGACGAAATATGCGAAATCACGGTCGTTCATGTTATAGAGCGACTTGTATTCGAGCAGTTTCTCGCACGCGATCTTTACATATGGGTCATCATAGGTGAAGTACTTGGACATCGCCCTGTAGGAGCTGAAATCGGCCCTGTCCGTATCCTTTGAATAATCATACAGATCGTTGTAATGCATGGTGAAGGACATGGAATAACTGTTCTTGCCGACTTCCCAAGTGCAGGAGAACGTGGAGGTCTTTTCCTTATAAACCCTCAGAATGCATGGGACAGGTTCTCTGCTGTCGATCGGCGTGAAAATTCCGTTCACCCTGTCGCTGAAGGTAACGCCAGTGTTCATGTTGTATTCCTTGCCTTCATCATCGTAGATGGTGACAGGGCTCACAAGATGGACATCTTCGAAATATAGCGTATTCGATTCCAGAACGTAATATTCTACGTCTGTGCGCGCTTCATATACCTTATCTGGAGTTGCGCGGTCATCCGTCAGAGTGCGGCTGATGGGTTCCTGAAGCTTCCCGTCGATGTACCAGCCGTAGAAATCCTGTCCATACGCAGTAAGGGTCAGAGTCTCGCCGATGGCGAGGGTGGTATAACCTGTGACGGTAATCCCATATTCGGCATATACCGTAGGCTCGAAATCCCCGACGATATTATTGACCTCATAGACTTTGGTCAAAGAATAGTTCAGCTCCAGCCCAGAATCGAAAGTCTCGATTTTCAGCGGATAGAAACTGCGGTATACCCACTGCTTCTCTGTCCCGTCTTCAGACTCCCAAACCTCGCAGACATATGACTTCTGTCCATTTCCGAAGAAATTCCCGGTTAAGGTTTCATTGCCGCGATAGAAGAAAACCGTATCGTCGCCGTCATCGTCATCCGTCCAGTAATGCTCGGTCAAATCAAGGACGTCGGCCGCCTCTTCCGTAGTAGTGCTGCCGAATATGGTGGACCACCAGTACGGTATCGTGATTCCGCTGTACCAGTGTTTGGTACCGATTTTCATGGTACGCTCCACATAATAGGCGCCGTCATCTTCGCCGAGGTATTCCCATGTAGCAGTCCCGGTATAATTCCTCTTGAAGACTATGGAGGGGGAAGAGCCGTCGATGCTCATGGTGAATCCGGTACCGACTTTGCTTCCGGACCATGCTGCATATAGCGTCAGATCGCCGGTCTGGCTTTCCAATATCGCCCCGATCGGCGTGGTGCATCCCTCATCCGTGAACCATCCGTCGAAGAACAGCCCTCCGTTTTCAGCGTAAGGTAAATCGGCATATTGGCCGCTCTCATATGTTTTGGGGGCGGTGCCGACCAGAGTGCCTCCGTTGAGAACATAGCTTATGCTGTACGTGGCTTTGGGGACATCCGGATCCACAGGATCGACTGGCTCTTCGGGATCAGTCTTCTGCTGGCCATCGTCTCCAGAGCCTCCCAAGAATATGGCGGCGCCTACGATAATGACTATTACAGCCACCAAAAGCGCCACTACTCCAGAGCTTGACATTGCCGGGAGAATCGCAATACTCGGATAAAAACAGAACCTTCAAAGGCGTACCGCCATCGTTTTAAGTATGACGGGGGATTAGAGTCCATGGTCAGGATAGAAATAGAGTACAGGCACACGGATGCGCCTATAGACGACCCCGTAGTCAGAAGAAGGTCCTCCGCAGCGATGGTTTCGTACATCAAAGACCTGATGTGCGACTTGGAGATGGAAGATATCCCCTGCACCTTCAAAGAGACAAAAATAGAAAGCGGATCGAGCTCCATCATAATCAACGGAAAAAGCGTCCAGGAAATCGTAGACGGGCTGGCGATCAAATATCTCGAAGCCGACGACGACCCTGACCAACCCGGAAAAGTGACTTTCGGGCGCCCGATCCTCGATTGGAAGAGGGAATACGCCGAAGACGTACCCGATACGATCATGAAGAACGCCATAGCGAAGGTCTACGCCGACGGCGTGAAGAATGACCTTCCAGTGATGAACTGATTTCAGATAAAAACCGGCGGGGATGCCCCTGCCGGCATGTTTCTCATTCCTCGGCGCCGGTGCGGACCTTGACTGCGATGCCTTTCTTCATGAAAGGTATCTCTTTGGGCGTCAGGAACATGCGGCCGGTGGCCACGGGATTGCCGTCCTTGTCGGTCACTATGGCCTCCTCCATCGGGCGCAGCTCAGGATCGCAGGACAGCACGAACTGTGCGAACACGTTGCGCCCGTCGGCAACGAATGGGACGGCATCATCCATGATCGCCACACGCATATATGGTGCTGGAACCGACGAGACGATTCTCTTCGCTCCCTCCAATCTGAGAGTATACAGCCCGTCTCCGGCGCGCATCGAGAGAACGTGCTCGCCATCCGATATGACGTTCCTTATTTTGCCGGTCTTCTTGCTCTTGACGAACGTCACCTCGCCTCTGAAAAGAGCATCCGCGGCCTCGTTCCCGAACTGATACCTCGCCACGGCTTTCGCCCTGAGCATGTCGGCATCGTATTCTATGGAGCCCCCATCCGGAATCTGACCAGGCTCTATCGCCTTTCTGAATCCCATCATGCTCAAAAACTGGAATGTCAGCCTTTCAGATTCGTTCTCGGTCTCATCATCCTGTATCGAGGGGAAGAGAGATTGGGCCAGAGGGTACATCTCATCCAGCTCCGCCGGAACCGGTCCGAACGGGGAGACCACAATGGGGGTGTATCCCGCCTTCCTTGCCCTGTCGAAATCCTCGGCATACGGCCTGCTGTACGGCTTGCCCTGGCAATCCGGGAACAGGACGGCTTTGTCGGTCGGAGGCACGTATCTTTTCCCAAGCCTGTCCAGATATCTCAGATAGACCGGCCTTCCGCGGGACTCCGAGCCAGTATAGAATATGGCTCCGTCCCTGCTGAGGGGGTCGCTGAGCTCCATCTGAGCCTGATGCTCTTTCAGCCTGCGGAGAGCGTCCAACAAAGCAGGATGGGCCCTGCAGCGGATCTCGGCCAGCTCCCAGAGGCGACCTTCCTGAAGATAGCGCCTGACGAGAGCCAGCTCGCGCGTGATCTGATACAGATTGTGCTCGGCGATTATCTTCGTCCTGCTCTTCTTGTCCAGCCCGCGGAGCTCCTCGACTCTGCGCCCGCGGCACGCTGGGCAATCGCAATCCAAAGATTTCATGTCGGCAAGCCTGAACGTTCCGTCGATGAACATCATCCTGTCGTCTCTGGCGAATTTGGCGTACCCAGCGGAATCGAACAGATCGCATCCCATCAGAGTGGCAAGGGCCAGAATCATAGGGTGGCCGGCGCCGAACAGGTGGACGGGGCGGCTGTGGTTTATGCCCCTTTTGGAAGCCATGACCACATCGACGAGCTCGGAATAGCGGTATTGCTCCATCAGAGGGACGACGCCGCCTATGGGGTGGACGTCTATGTCCATGGAAGCCATCTTCCTGGCGCAATCCTCCCTCAAATCCTGGTATACCGAGCCTTGGATGACACCGTTGATGAGCATGTCGCCCTTCATTTCGCAGGCTTTCTCCGTTCTCTCCAAAGTCGTAACTATGGATTCGGCCGTCTGCTCCTTGGTCCAGAAAGGCTCGGTAAAGATGTCCAGCACAGTCCCGATGTCCGTCCCGATGTCCTTCTGGAACTGGACTATCTCCTCGTTTGTGAGATCGACCTCTCCGTACATATGGGACTGGAAAGTCCCGGAATCGGTCATGATGACGCCGGGATAGTCGAGCAGACCGTGCAGTCCCAGCTCCAGAGCCTTATCTTTGAGCTCCGGCGAATTCTTGATTATGTATGAATTGGTGATCAGGGCTTTGAACCCGAACCTTTCGTAAAGCTCGCGCGGAGGCACGGTGTTTATCTTGGGATTCACAACCGGAAGCAGGGCAGGGGTCTCCACGACCTTCCCGTGGACCTCGAATCTGCCCATGCGCGCCATGCCATCGCGCTTTATGATCTCGAACATATCCGACGTTAACTTGTCTTGATATTAATTGGGTTGGCCCGTAGCCCCTATGGAATCTTCGGCCGCCTTGACGCATGCCATGAGATCGTCGGCGGTATTCCTCATGGTCCCGGCGGTCTCTGACTCCGCCCTGAGAACTATGGAAGCGCCTTCGAGAGCGGATTCTACATACCCCGCGTTGTCCGGGGCCAGAGCATCGAAAACCGCGCGGGCGGTCCTTTCGTCCGGATAATCTATGCGTATCTCTGCCTTTATCATAGAACCTCATCTCTTAGATGGCATACAGCTTCCCATAGAATCGATCGTCAAAGAGATGCGTCGCCCACGTATCCGACGAACAGATCCGCTCCTGTCTCCTCGTCCACGATGGCCATCAGGAACGGGATATCGCAGCGGAATTCCACTATTGACAGATCGGATCCGGGGATGACGGACAGCTTTTCCATCGTTATCTCCGTGACGGCGGCCGCTTCGGTGCCTTCCTCGTCGACTATCATCCTAGCCTGATGCTTCCCGCCTTCCACTGACAGCGGAACGCCATCTATCATCCCGCTGAACGTTGCAGATTCGCTCAGACCGAGCTCCGACAGGATTTTTTTCAGATCCAGAGATTCAGAAAGATCCAGCTTGGGCAGAGAGATATCGGCATCGACAAGGGCCGGAGATCCCAGCTTCCCCATGAAAGCCTCCCTGTTCTCCCAGGATTCTGACTTCCATTCCTTCAGAACCTCTGTCGAGGAGGGATCCTTAGGAAGGATGATGCGCATGCAAAGGCCTTCCCGAAGCTCGGAATCGTATTCCAGCTGGATTCCCCTGAATCTGGAATCCTCGTGATAGCGCACGCCTTTGAGAGTCCCATGCATCATCGGAACCAGTGAGACAGAGCCGCCGTCGCCATGGAAATATTCGTCATACGTCAGATCGGAATCGAAAGGAACGTTCCAGCTTCCCTTGAAATGCACCACGTTCAGCAGGTCGCATACCGTATCTTCCGTGGCTATCGACTCGTAATCCGGGATCAGGCCGCAGGTCTTCTCGCTGACCCATTCCTTGATCAGAGCCTTCACGGCATCCAAATCCCCCGAGAAATCGGCTTCCGATACCGCGCCGCCGCAATACCTCACCACAGCCTTGGCGAAATCCTCGGACACGGACGTCCCGGCGACGGCAGAGCGGTCCACCATCACCATTCCGCAGGAGACGAACTCCTCCCCGTTCGCAGCCAAAAGGGAATCCAGATACGCATTCAGAGAATCGATGCCGTCGGAATGGAGGATTCCGAGCATCTCCTTTTCCGCCTCGGACCCGGATTCAGAGCCGTTGGCCAGCATGCCCAGTGCGAAGTATATCCCATACGGCGAGAGCAGGATGTTCCCGCCATCGGCGGCATCGAAACAATCCCATCCGAGGGCGTTGACGCTTCCGGATGGGACTGCGCCGTCCTTAACATCCATGTCGGAGACGTCAGGGACGTGGAATTCCAGAGGAAGCCTGCGCTCCTCCGTGCTCCCAGGAATGCAAAGAGCCGCAGCGACGATCAGCAATGCCGCAGCGACCGCGATCACAGGCAAAGCTTTCATGCGCCGTCGATTGCCGTGCTGGGATTTATCCTTCTCGGAACATCCGCTATGCGGGCCGTTAGAAGGGTATGAGCCTCGGACACATAGGAAATGGCTGATACCAGCCGATATAAAGGGAGTTTCTGACGCCTCCTCGGAGATTGCTTTAAGTCCTATGTGATTATAGCAGCCAGCGTGGTAAATGGTTCGATTCCTCCTGATCAAAGAATGAAGTCGGCCGCGTCCTTGAACGGGGAGACAATGGTGAAGCTTCTCGGAAGCAACGAAAATGGGCTTTATAACGAAGAAGTGACGACATCCCGCATTCAATACGGGAAAAATGAAGTCACCAACCATAACAAACATATCGTTCTGAAAAGGCTTTATCACGCATTCGTCAACATTTTCATAATCGCACTGGCCGTCATAGACATCCTTTGGATGATTCTGGACCCGGACATCATTTATTTTGTAATCCTCACGACTCTGATTGTCGTCAGCGGAACCATGACCTTCATCCAGGAGACCCGCAGCAGCAAAGCCGCGTCCAAACTGGTCAGCATGGTCACTACGATCATAACCGTGCGCCGCGAAGGCGTAGAGGTGGAGATGGACTCCAAAGAGCTGGTCGTCGGAGATATAATCATACTTGACACCGGCGACGTCATCCCCGCCGACGTGAGAATACTGAAATCAAACCACCTGCAGGTGGACCAATCCTCGCTTACCGGCGAATCTGGGCCTGTCACGAAAGTCACCGAACCCAGCGCCAGCGTGGGAAACATCCTCGGATGCAACAACATGGCCTTCATGGGAACCAGCGTCATCGGGGGCTCCGCGGAAGCGATAGTCGTCTCCGTCGGTGACGACACCATCTTCGGGAGCATGGCAGAAGAGCTCTCCAAGAAGAGATCTGCGACCACCTATGACAAAGGAAGCAAAGCGATCGCGTCGGTTCTGATCAAGATCATGCTCTACATGGTCCCCCCGGTCTTCCTCATAATGGTTGCCAAGAGCTACTTCAACTGCGGAGAGTTCACTTTCGATGGGATCATGGAAGCCGTCATCTTCTCGCTGACTTTGGCGATAGGCCTCATGCCCGAGATGCTGGCGACCATCGTATCGACCAACCTTGCGAAGGGCGCCATCGACATGTCGAAGAACAAAGTCATCGTCAAGGACGTCACCTCGATCCAGAACTTCGGAGCCATGGATGTCCTTTGCTCGGACAAAACCGGGACCCTCACTCAGAACAGGATTTCCCTCGAGTCGTGCAACGATGTCTACGGCAACCCCAGCCATACGATAGAGATCTTTACCTGCCTGAACAGCAAGAACCTGACTTCGGCAACCAACCAGATAGATTGGGCGATCGATGAGTATGCGGAAGACAACGGCCTCTCCGACGAGCTGGACGGGTACAAATTCGTCGCCGACATACCGTTCGACTTCATCAGAAGGAGAGCCACCGTCGTCGTCGAGAAGAATGATGACGTCGACATGATGATCACCAAAGGAGCGGTGGCTGAGATCCTCGAGATCTCCTCCGGGTACACCGACGAGAACAGGGACATCCAGGTTCTCGACGACAGCACCATCAACGACATCATGGGGCTCGTGGAGTGGTACAGCAGCAAAGGCATGCGCGTCCTTGCGGTTGCGCACAAGTTCATGCCCGATGGGACCAACGTCACCTCTGCGGACGAATGCGACCTCATATTCGACGGATTCGTCGTGTTCATCGATCCCGTGAAGCCCACCGCCAAGACCGCGATCAAGGATCTGGCCGATTATGGCATAGCCGTCAAAGTGCTCACAGGTGACAACGAATACGTTTCCGGGTACGTCTGCGACGAGATAGGCATCGAAGGCAAGGAAATCCTCGTCGGCGAAGCGATAGACGCCATGTCAGACGAAGAACTGAAGACCGCAGTGGAAACATGCAACGTGTTCGCAAGGCTCACCCCCGAAAACAAATCCAGGATAGTCACCACCCTTCGCGGAAACGGCCACACCGTCGGCCTGATGGGAGACGGGATAAACGATGTCGTCGCCATGAAGAACGCCGACGTCAGCATCTCGGTGGACACCGGAACCGACATCGCCAAGGACACCGCCAACATGATCCTGCTGGAAAAGGATCTGGGCATACTCAAGAACGGAGCCATAGAAGGCAGAAAAGTCTACGTCAACAGCATAAAGTACGTCAAGATGATCGGTTCGATCAACTTCGGATACATGTTCTCGCTGATCATAGCGACTCTGCTGTTCAACTTCGAGCCTATGGGCGCGATTATGATCCTGATCTTCAACCTGATCAACGACTTCGCCTGCCTGGTCATCCCGTGGGACAAAGTTGAAGACGAATTCGTCCGCGAACCAAGGAAATGGGATGCCATCAACCTGAAGAACGTCATGTTCAGATACGGGCTGATGTGCCCTCTGACAGACCTGATGACATGGGCATTCATGATCTTCGTGGTCTTCGCTACCATTCCCTTCGAAGGGTTCGACAGCGCCGCCGCCGCCATCCTCGCCAGGGAAGACCTGAGCGGCACCAACGTGGAGCTACTGTTCGAGACCCTGTGGTGCATAGAGCAGTACTGGATGCAGGTTTGGGCGATACACATCGTGCGTACCAACAAGCTCCCATTCTTCAGGAGCTGGCCATCCAACATCCTCGTTGTGACCACCATACTCGCGCTGGCAGCCGGAACGCTGCTTCCGTTCACCGGAGACCTGTGGCTTGCCATCGCGGAATCCGTAGGCATGGAAGGAGTGCTTCCCATCCCGCTGTGGTCGCTGCTTTGGATGCCGTTCATCGCAGTATTCTACTTCTTCGGGTCGCACCTCGTCAAGAAGAGGATGCTCAAGACGCACGGTTACTTCGCGTGCTGAGAAACATGGGGGAACCATCCCCCTGCCTTTCATAATTATGAAAAAGAAATGGCCTGCGGACGGAATCCGATCCGCAGGGTTTGAGATTTTAGTTTAATACGGAATCACTGGTTGGATTTCCAGAGGCCGTGCTTGTTGCAGAACTCCCATGCGGTGACTTTCTCGGCGGAAGTGGGGAAGAAAGCCTCGGGAGCGTCTCCGGGTTTGAGGTATTTCCTCATGAGGATGCCGTCGGCGCAGATCTGGATATACACGATGTAGTGGTCATCGGCCATGGGGTGGGCGGCCTCTTTGCCTACTTTGACCAGGAATCCCCCGTCCTTCTTCTCGATGTAAGGGACATGCTTCTCTTTGGCGAAATCGTCGGTTTTGGGCTCTACCGGGGTCATGGGGGATCCGCAGCAGCTGGGGAAGCACCCTCCCTTGTAGATGAGATCGACCGCGGTGCCGCATTTTGAACAAACGAAAGTTCTGCTCATTTCTGAACCTCGGACGGTCATCGCTCTGCGCAGGTTAATAACCTATCGCATAAAGGATTCTGCAACATATCCAAATACCAAATCCAAAATTTCTGGCGCATGGATATTCCGGCGGTGTTCGCTGTCTACGAGGATGGGAAGGTGAGAATCTCCGAGGGGCGGTTCGAAGGCGGCAGACCGGTCTTGGAAGGGCCGCTGATGCCGTTGTCTGCCCTCAGAGGCATAATCATTACCGAGGAAAGGTCGCCGATAATCGCCGCGGATGTGAACAGCCTCAGATAGGGATGGTTCTGCGAGGGCGTAATGAAACGTCTGAGAGTAAGAGGGGCTTACCTATGGCTGATGACTTCGATCGAGACGACGGAAGACCTCATGGACGCGTTCAATTCCTCCGCGGACATGATCATCTCCCCTTACCATGTCTCCCTCTCGGATGCCATACTGAAGGACATAATGGACGTATCGGACAGCTTCATCCCCGCGGTCTACGTCGCTGACGGGATGGGAATCCGCAGGGGAGGAAGGAAATCATATGTGGAGGATATCTTGGACGAGCTCATGGACATGAATTACTTCAGGATATGCGTGGTCGACTCGGACATGTCCCTGACGGACAGACAATGGGAATCCATAGAGGACATGTGCCCATCCGCAATCCCGTTCCCGGGGGCCAGATACGCCTCCGTGCCGGCTTCCTTCGCGAACAAGATATTCCACGTCGCTCTGTGACGATATCGCAGACGAAGTCTCCGACAGCCTCTTTCAGGCCTTTTCCCCCGCGGTCGTCGGTTCCCGGGAATTCGAGATGGCCCGCCCACCCCATTCCAGCCGTTATCGAAAGCGCTCTCATCTCAGCCACGGCGCATGAGAAGCGGGCGTTCGGGCTTCCTCCGCAGAGCATAGCTGCCATCCTTCCTCCATGAGACCCTTTCCACCAATAAGGTTGGAACCGATCCATGACGGTTTTTATCAGAGAAGAAGGGCCGCTGAAATGTATCGGAGACGCCAGAATCAAGAGGTCAGACCCTTCGACGGCATCCAGGATTTCGGCCATGTCGTCGTCGATCGCGCATACTCCGGACGCGCATTTCCCGCACCCTGAGCAGTGGCGTATGTCCATCCCAGACGGAAAAACGATCCGAGCCTCCCAACCCAATCCGCGGAGGGCATCGGCCGCATATCCGCACATCCTTGCGGTGATGCCATCGGCGTTCATGCTCCCCGCGACGATCAGCGCTTTCATGGACCATAATCTGCGGTACAGATTAAATAAACAGATGCAATTATGAGGGGCATGAAGCTCGCGGAAGCGCTTAAGATGAGGTCTGACCTGGATCTGAGGCTCAGACAGCTTGAGATAAGGCTCAACAACAATTCCAAAGTCCAAGAAGGAGATGAGCCCAGCGAAGATCCGAAAGTTCTTCTCGCGGAGCTTGACACCATCACGGAACAGCTCACGGATCTGATCCGCAGGATAAACATCACCAACAGCCTCACCAAAGACAGGAACGGAGCTACGCTTGCTGAGCTTCTGGCCCGCAGAGACGTCATGAAGAGGAAAGGCGATATGCTGAGAACCTTCATCGACCATGCCAGCAACAGGGCTGAGCGCCGCGTTTCCACCGACATCAAGATAGTCAGCACGGTTGACGTCAAGGCTCTGAGAAAGCAAGCGGACAGAATCTCCGAGGACGTGAGGAAAACCGACAATTCCATCCAAGAGCTCAACTGGATTACAGAGCTGATCTGACGCAGGAAGGTAGCCTTTCCGGAGCGGGTGCAAACCCTTGTCCGCGGGTTAAGCGGATAGCATTGGGTCCGGGGCGGGACATCTATACATCAGTTAAGCCCCCATCGTGACATCCAACGCAGACGGATATCTTTACTACCGGGCACCGGCCGGAATCGTGAGGGTGGGTACGGGGAACCCTCGTCAGATTATTCGCTCCATAATCCGTCATTTTTTAGTGTATTTGAGCGGACAGTCTTTAAGTCTGACATCCATATGGGTTCCAGTGAACATGACGGAAGAGTTCATGAAATGGAAAGTGGCCGAGTTCCCGCGCAACGTCAACGCCGGCCACAATGCGCTGAGATCCGTCAGAGAGATGTGCGACGAGCTCAAGATAGGGCGCACCGCCACGCTTATATCCGGCGAGAAGACGATGAAAGCCGCCGGAAAAGAGGTCGCCGAATATATGAGCGGATACGATCTGGACGTCTGTCTCATAGGCGACGCGACGATGGAGAACGTCAAAACCGCCGAAAACCAGATCAGAGAATTCAAATCGGATTTCATTCTGGCGGTCGGCGGCGGAAGCAAGATCGACACGGCCAAAGTCGTCTCTAAGGATCTCGACATCCCATTCATCAGCATTCCCACATCGGCTTCGCATGATGGCATCGCATCCAACAGAGCATCATTGAAAACCCCCGCGGGATCCAAATCCATAGAATCAGGCTCCCCGATGGGCATAATAGCCGATACTGCCGTCATCTCAAAGGCCCCTTACCGCCTTCTGGCCGCCGGATGCGCCGATGTCATCTCCAATCTCACAGCTCTGAAGGATTGGGATTTCGCCAAAAGGCTCACGAATGAGAGTTACAGCGGGACGGCATACACGCTGTCCAAGTATGCCGCGGAATCAGTCATGAGCTCCGCGGACAAGATAAAACCCGGGCTGGAAACGAGCGTTTGGCTCGCGATCAAGCCCATTATCCTCTCCGGGATCTCGATAAACATAGCGGGGAGCTCCAGACCCACCAGCGGCGCGGAGCACATGATCTCGCATAGGCTTGACCTCACATGCCCCGGGCGCGCGTTGCATGGGGAGCAGTGCGGTGTGGCTTCGATACTGACGATGTATCTCCACGGAGGGGACTGGAAGAGCATCAGAGACGCTTTGCGTATGATTGGTGCCCCCACAACCGCCAGAGGACTGGGGATAACGAAAGATCAGATGATAGACGCCATGGTCCACGCTCACGAGATAAGGTCCGACAGGTTCACGATACTCGGTACGACAGGCATAAGCGAGGAAGTAGCTATGACCGTCGCGAGCGAAACAGGCGTCATTTGAGGAAGAAATGACATTGATAACGCTAATCGGCACTTCGCAGGCTCACGAAGGCAACGAATTCTATTTCGTCGGCCCGCTGAACGACTGCAGGGAATGCAAACTGAAAGGGGTGTGCTTCAATCTGGAGCCGGGATCCAAATACAGGGTCTTGGAAGTGAGGTCGCAGACCCACGAATGCCACGAATACCTGGGCGAAGAGGTCACCGCCGCGGTGGTCGAGAAAATCCCCACGCCCGCGTCAATACCCAAGAAGCAAGCCATCGACGGGAGCATGATCACTTACCAGGAATCTAAATGCGAGAACCTCGCATGCGAAAACTACCGGCTGTGCCATGCGCCCGGCAAAACCGAAGGCTCCAAATACAGCATAAAAACCGTCTATGGGGACATCGAATGCCCCAAAGGCGATAAATTGGTGAAGGTCGACCTCTTCTGAGGCCGCCTCACCTTAAACTTCCTTCAGAATTTCTCTCCGGTTATCCTCTCGTACATATCGACGTAGAGCTTGCTCACGCGGTCGATGATGTCCTGTGGGAGGGGAGGTATGTCGGGCTCTGGCTTCCCGGCTTCGCGGGCAGAATAGAGTGCATCATGGTACCCGGTCTCGCGGTAGTATTGGCGGACGAATTCCTTGGAGAGCTCGACTATCCTTCCGGCGGCATACTCATCCGCGTCCCACCAGCGATCCTCGTCGAGAGTTCCGAAGGTGTCCACGACCATGAGCTTCCTGTTCTTGTCGTAAGCGAACTCCTTCTTCCCGTCGCAATGGATGAGATTCCTCTTCCCGGCTTCCTCGGCGATGATAGCGTCGATCTTCAGCACGGTGGCTTTGATCTCCTCGTATTCCTCATCCGAAAGGCCGGCCATCTTCTTGGCTTCCTCGTCGGTCAGGTTCTCGTCATGGGCCTCCAGCTTCGTGGTGCACTCGATGAACGGCTTCGGCAGCTTGTCGCCTTTCTTGACCTGATATCCGGCGGGGAATCCGAGGTCTTCTGGCTTGACCTTGCCGGATTTTATCCTGTCCAGAAGGGATCCTGCTGCATAGTATCTGCAGATGACCTCCAGAGGAATCAGATAGTTCTTGGTCGTGCCGTCGATCCTGCTGTAATCGCGGATGATGTCCACGCGCTCGACCCTCATCCTGTCTTTGGACGGCTCGCTGATGAAGTGGTTGCGGATGCCGTTCTTGGTCAGGATATTGAACCAAAACTTCGCGGTTCTGCAGAGGGTCTCCCCTTTGTGCGGAATTTTGGACGGTATGATCTTGTCGAACACCGAGATGTTGTCGGTATAGGCGAACTCAAGGGTGTCGTCGTCCACCTTGTAGACCTCTTTGACCTTTCCGGTCATTACATGTTCCATGGGCCGCTAATCATCCAAGTGTTAGATAAGTGCTTGCAAAACGTCCGATCGATCGCTCTGGACCGACCGGAAAAAGAGCATTCATCGCTTCCCGCTGAAATCGGCGGTCTGCATCGACATCGAGCGGAAATCGACTGCCACAAGCTTCCCTGCGGTCTCGGTTCCCATGCCCGAGATTATTTTCAGAGTCTCGATGGCCTCCATAGCGGCGATCGCAGAGACAGCAGCCCCGAAAACGGGAACGCCCTCGCCCTCTCCGGCGCATGTGCCTATCATATCCCTTAAGCTCGGCGTCTGACCAGGAATAGACACGGCTATCTGGCCTTCGAACCCGCTTATGCCGCCGTGCACCAAGGGCTTGCCGTTACCATAGGCGTAATCCGCGAGCTTCATCCTGCTTTCCATGTTGTCCAAGCAATCCACTATGATGTCGCACGGATAGAACATGGATTCGGTGCCCTCTCCGAATGGTTCGGGATGGACCTCGATCTCAGCCAGCGGATTGATAGCCGTGATCCATTCCGCCGAAATCTGGGACTTCGGCCTCTGGTCGCCCGCAGTATAGATGAACTGCCTGTTCAGATTGGTTATGTCCGGATAATCCGGATCCGATAGGATGTAATGGCTCACTCCCGCCTCTGCCAGCAAGGTTATCAGAGTCACTCCCAGGCCGCCGCATCCGGCGACGCCTACCGTTGCGCCCATGATCTTCTCCTGGCCTTCCTCGCCGAACAGAGGCAATTGCCGCTCGAATCTCCCTCCGATCATAGTTTGCCCTCCAGCAATTCCCTCATGACCTCGCATGCAGTGGAGACGGTCTGCTCCCTCACGGAATCCCTGCCGCCCTCGAACACGTTGCGGCAGACTACTGTCCTGGGGCCGTCGGCCACGGCGATATAAACCAGACCGACGGGTTTCTCGGGGGTCGCCCCGCCTGGCCCGGCTATTCCGGTGACCGCAATGGCCGCATCCGTTCCGAACGCCTTCTGCGCTCCGGCCGCCATCTCCGATGCCGTCTGCTCGGAAACCGCGCCGAATCTCCGGATCGTCTCCGGATCAACGCCGAGAAGATCCGTCTTGGCTTCGTTTGAATAGGAAACTATACCTCCCATATAAACCTCGGAAGAGCCTGGGATGGCCGTCAGAGCGCCTCCGATAAGACCTCCGGTGCAGGATTCGGCAGTTGACAGAGTCTTTCCCATGCTTGCGAGAAGGCTTTCCAAGGCCTCGGCTTCGGAGAGGGGCGTTGTCTCCACCTCCAGAGATGTCTCTGAGCCTTCCGACCCCGTCTATGTCGTCCATCACTTCTGATACGGCTTTGGGCACGAGCGACCTCCATTCCTCCTCGGCGACGATCCTGCGGCGGATTTCGGTGCCGGAGTAGACATCGCGGTTGTAGAGGGGCGATGCGCGGACTTCGAACCCGGCCTCCTCGAACAGGCGCTTAGTAAGCGGATTGTTGGTGTACACGCGCCTGAAAGGAGGCGACATCGACACCACATGGGAAACCCAAACGGAATAGCGGTTCAGATCCTCCATCGGGACGATGCTGTAGTTGTGGATCCCCGCGTCATCCAGGGAATTCTCGATCATCAGATATCTCTCGCCGGCGGTGAAAGGGTTGTCCGGGTGATGGGAATACTGGGCGCTCCCGATTCCGACGATGAGATGGTCCGACTCTGATGCGCACTTCCTGATGACGTCCATATGGCCGTTGTGGAAAGGCTGGAACCTCCCCACCACCATGGAATACGCACTGTAGTCGTTTCTAGACATGCCATGGAGTACTGCGAATCCGTATAAAACACAATTGCGGGATGCCAGTCTGCATTCGCGCGATTATTACTCTGAACGTATCCAGCCGGCAGTTTTCGCCGAAAGTTTCGGGATTCGGATATGCCCAGCGGATCGCAAATCAGAATTCAAATGGAAAAGTGGGCGGGGGTTGTGGCCCCCGTGATTTGGGCTTGGACCCGGCCCTCATCCCCTGAACGGCTTCAAGGGGTCTTTCGTCCCTTTGCCCAGGTCGTCTTCGATGTTCCCGGCGGAAGTGTATCCCGACGGGGGAGCGCTCGGAGACGGAGCGGACTTGGAAACCGGTTCCGGGATCGGAGGCTCTTCCGGAGGCTTCTTCTGGGCGGGAGCCTCGGGAGGAGGGTTGTGGTAGACGTATTCCACGGGAGGCTCGATTCTCTTGACCGTGGACCCGCCGCTTTCGTTGAGCGGAAGGAGCTTGTCGAGGTACTGCTGCTTCATAGGGCAATCCACGAAAGCATACTCGAAGACGTCTCTGAGGGTTTCGACGGTGTATATGTCCATGGTCTTGTAGAATCTGCTCTCGACCATGACGTCCTTGGCGTTGTCCTTGGGTATGAGCGCGATTTTGATTCCGGAAGCGGCCGCAGCCTCCAATTTGGCTGTGACTCCGCCCACGGGCAGGACCATTCCTCTGACGCTCAGGGAACCGGTCATCGCCAGATCCTGGCGGATCGGTATCCTCTCCAGCGCAGAGATTATGACCGTAGCCATCGTGATGGAAGCGCTGTCTCCCTCGACTCCGTCATAAGTTCCGATGTATTGGAGATGGATGTCGCTATCGGAGAGGCTGGTCATCGTGTATTTCTTGATGACCGCCGAGATGTTGTCGACGGCTTCTTTGGCGATGGTGCCCAGCTGACCGGTTGCGATGATGCGGCCTCCCTTGCGGACTTGGGAAGGCGATACCTCTGCGACGATGGGGAGAACGATTCCCGAGTATTCGGCCATGTTGGAGCTGGCGTTGAGCGCGGCAAGGCCGTTGATCATTCCAATCTCGCTGCCGGACGTCTTGAACATGGAATAAGCGGCGCTGTTCTCGATATATCTGTCTGCGATCTGCTGCTCGATGCTGCGGGCGGATCTGCGCGCGGCTACGACATCGCCCATGGTCACAGAGGGGGAACCTCTCTGATATGCGATATCCCCGGCCACACGGACGAGACCTCCGAGCTCTCTCATCCTGAGGGTGAGCTCTCCTTTCCTTCCGGAACGGCGCTGGGCCTCCCTGACGATCTCAGCCACGGCAAATCTGTCGAAATGGGGGATCTTGCCATCTTTCTTGACTTCCTGGGCCACGAAACGCGCTATGTTGAGACGGTTCTCGTCGGTGTCGTGCATGGTGCTGCGCATGTACACCTCGTAACCGTAACCTCTGATCCTCGATCTCAGGGCGGGGTGCATCCCTTTGATCGCATCCAAGTTGCCTGCGCAGACGAGGATGAAATCGCATGGCACAGGCTCGGATTTGACGAGAGCGCCGGAAGACCTCTCGGACTGTCCGGTAATGCTCATCTGCTTCTCCTGCATGGCAGTGAGGAGAGCCTGCTGGGATTCCATCTTGAGGACGTTGATCTCATCGATGTACAGGACACCCTTGTTGGCTTTGTGGATGGCTCCAGCCTCTATCCTGCTGTGGGACGGGGTCTCAAGGCCGCCTGATTGGAAAGGATCGTGCCTGACATCGCCCAATAAAGCTCCGGCATGGGTACCTGTGGCATCCACGAACGGCGGCATCTCTCCGGCGTCATGGCCGACAAGAAGCTTGGGAACAAGTGCATCCTCGTTCTTCGTCTGCATAGGGGTCCTGAACAGCATTATTATGATGAATGCGCCCAGCATCGCCGCCAGCGCGATCATGAAATTGTTGAATATGAAAGAACCCACCAGACCGAGTATTATCAGCGCCATGCAGGCATAGACCCACATCGTGTTGGACTGGTTCTTCCTGGCGGCCGCGGCGGCTTTCTGCTCAGCGACAAGCGTCTTGCCCTTACCGGCGGGGAATACCCTGATCCTGGGCTCATTGTTATCCTCAGGATTGTTGTAAGCGACTATATCTTGGAGATCCTCGGAAGAAAGGCTTTCGACCATGGAGTTAGCGAGCATGGATTTCCCCGTCCCAGGCTCGCCTATGAGCATCACATGCCTTTTCTGAGAGGCCGCCTTCCGCATGACTTCCACGGCATCGTCCTGTCCGATCACGCGATCCGTCATGGAATCGGGGATCCTTATGTCGGCCGTGGTATCGAAGGTCTGCTGTTCCGCCCACTCCTCGACGGAAATCTTTGACCTCTCAACGTCTTTCTCTTTCATATTTCAATGACCCCATTTGAACAGTTTGTTCTTTTATAAAAAGATTTCTTTATTTCCTCTCAGAAATTCCCTTGCCTCACTCCGACGAACAGAGCGAGCACGACTATCGCGGAAATCACTGCCATCGTCAATACTGGACCGTATTTCTTATAAAAAGGCGTATCGTCTGGATATGGATAGCCTTCCCTTTCCAAGCTGGGCGGAACCAGCCCGTTCGGATCTTTGAGATCCAGATCTTCATAATATACGGACGCGAAAGCCGAGCCCGATGCGGGCGTGGCGCTTCCGACCATGGTCAACCCGTTGATAACGTCCACTGCATACCATTTCTCGTCTGCGACGCACTCGTTCCAATAGGCGACCTTCCCGTCCGAGGAATCGCCGTAGAACATGCCTTTGACGGTGACCGCTTCCAAACCGTTGTTCGAAGCGACATACGTGAATGCGGCGGCGATTCCGGCGGAAGACGACGACCTTTTCACGAGCGCATCGTAAAGATCGCTGATCTCCCCCTCCTCATCATCCTTCTTGGATATGCCGGAAAGATCCTTGGCAATCGATTTCGCTTTGGACGAATCGCTCCCCGAATAGGTTTTGAGGGCATCTTTGACGGAATCCAATGTCTTCTGCACTGAATCGGCGTATTTTTCCTGCACTGAAATCTGGAACGACACCGATCTGACGGCGTAATAAGTCGTGGGATCCCCGGTCAAAGTCACCGACGCTATTTCAGACTCGACCTCTATTCCTTTCACTGGGAGGTCCCAAAGCCATATGCAAAAGGGATCGCTCAGATAGACGGCAGCGGCCGCATCGTTGGCTTCGGAGGCGGCGTATCCTTTCGCTTCCTCTTCGCTCAGGAAAAGGACTACATTCGGGAATTCCGCTGAGATTGTCTGGGTGGCATCCACGCTTCCCGATAGATTTGAGATTTCCGCGTATACCGCCGACGAATTCGCATCCAGCTGCGATACGTAATCGTCGCTCGCGCCTTCCGAGTCCGCGGACTGGACGGATAGCGCGAGAAGCATCGCTGCCGAGATAGCCAGAAACGCCCAGACCCATTGTTTCATGCTTGGGCTATATTGGGATTATAATTAAAGATACCCTATGTCAGAAATAAGGACCGCCATGTTATTATCGAACTGGACATATGGAAGAGCATATGCGGGTCGACGAATTGGACATCCCCGAGCGCATCGCTGAAGCGCTGAAGGCCGAAGGCTTCCTGGAATTGCATCCCCCTCAGGCGGAGGCCATTCCGGTGGCGTTGGAGGGGAAAAGCGTCGTAGCCGCTATACCAACCGCCAGCGGGAAATCCCTCATCGGGTACATTCCGGCGCTGAAAACGATAACCCGCGGAAGCAAAGTCCTGTACATAGTGCCTCTGAAGGCGCTTGCATCGGAGAAAAAGGACGATTTCGATAGATTCTCCGATTTGGGGGTGAAAGTCCATCTCAGCTCGGGCGACCTGGACGCCGAAGACAGAGGCATCTCAGAAGCCAACGTGGTGGTCGCGACCTCCGAAAAAGCGGATTCGATGATCCGCCATGGCAGCGAATGGATCCGCGACGTCGGTTTGGTAATCGCGGATGAGATCCACATGATTCACGACCCTGGAAGAGGCCCGACCTTGGAGGTCGCCCTGACCAAACTCATGCGCAGGAACAAAGACCTCCAGATAATCGCCCTGTCCGCGACCATATCCAACGCCGAGGACCTCGCCGAATGGCTCCATGCCGAGCTCATAAAAAGCGACTGGCGCCCGATTCCTCTCAAGGAAGGCGTCTATTTCGACGGCACCATAAGATTCGGGGACGGAAGCAGACGGGAAGTCGAATCGACCGGCAAAGATGAGGTCTGGAACCTTGTGGAGCAGACGATCAGAGAGGGCGGCCAAAGCATAGTGTTCGTGAACAGCAGGCGCTCCACGGAATCCTTGGCCGCCAGATTCGGCAAGCCGCTGTCCAAGATAGTCGGCACAAAGCTATCCGGAGCGGAGGCATACATCCTGGAGGGAGAGGCCGAATCCACAGCATCCGGAAGGAAGCTGGCCGAATGCGTGAGATGCGGGGTGGCATTCCACAACGCCGGGCTCACGTACAGGCAGAGGAAGTTCATCGAGGATGGCTTCCGCCAAGGCAGGATAAAATGCATAGTGGCTACCCCCACCCTCGCAGCCGGGATCAATCTCCCAGCAAGAAGAGTAGTGATCAGAGACACGACGCGCTTCGAGACAAACGCAGGCAACGTGCCGCTCCCCGTAATGGAGATAAAGCAGATGAGCGGCCGCGCCGGCAGGCCGAGATTCGATCCGTATGGGGAAGCCGTCCTGATAGCGAAGAACATCAACGACGCCGACCATCTGATGGACGATTACGTAAACCACGACACAGAAAGGCTTACATCCAAGCTCTTCGGGGAGAATGTCCTCAGAAGCCATATGCTCGGACTGATAGCCACCGGAGACGCCTGGTCCGAAGATACGGTCCTGGATTTTCTCAGGGACACCTTCTTCGGGACGACCTCGCAGATGTTCGGGATAGAATCGGTTGTGGAAAGGACCATCGGATTCCTCGAAGAGGAGTGCATGGTGGTCCGCGAAGGGAGCAGGATAGTCGCACTCCCGTTCGGAAAAAGGATCTCCGACATGTGCATAGATCCGATTTCCGCGTCGATATTGAGGGATGCGGTGATGAAGATAAGGGACGACACCGAGACGTTCCCGATCCTAGTCGCTGCCGCCATGACCCCCGATGTGCTGGGCATGTTCCCCAAGAAATGCGACGGGGATTCCCTTACGGCCGCCGCCGCGAGGATGGATGACGCGTATCTCGTGGATCCCGATGACATCGAAGATTACGACCCCGAATTCCTTTACAGCGACCTGAAGACGGCTCTGCTGGCCGAGAGATGGATCGAGGAGATTCCAGAGGAGATCATCACCGATGAGATGGGGATTGGCCCCGGCGACATAAGATCAAGGATCGACATGATGGACTGGATCCTGTACGCCATGGGCGAGATCGCCATGATATTCAACCCGGACGCGACCGTGAAGATCAAACCGCTGATAACCAGGATCAGATATGGAGTCAAAGAGGAGCTCCTAGGTCTGGTCGGATTCCGCGGAGTGGGACGCAGCAGGGCTAGAGTCCTGTTCGACAGCGGGATCAAAACCGAGATGGATGTGATGGCCGCCGACGAGTCTTTCCTCGCCGATCTCCCCAAGATAGGGAAGGCACTGGCCAAAAGCATGAAGTCGAAATTCGGAGGGGGAAACCATGCTCAGGAGCCTTCTGCACAGCCTTCGTTCTCCTCCGACATGCCCGACGATGAGGAGGAAGCCATGCTAATCGCCATGGCCGAGGAATACGGCATGGCGGCGGAAGAGAAAATTCCCGAGCCGGATCCGGAGAAACCGAAGAGAACCAAGAAAAAAGCGGATATAGACGCCGGGGGACCCCGGCAGTCCAATCTGTTTGATTTCTGACCTCTCACTGGGAGAGGATGCGCTCGACTTCTGCGACGGAATTGCCGCATTTGATCGGGGGAGCGCAGTTGTTGATGATGGTGTCCGGATCCTTGAGGCCGTTTCCGGTGCAGATGCAGACCGCCCTCTCATCCCTGTCGGCGATGCCCATCTCGCGGAGCTTCTTCAGTCCGGCCACGGATGCGGCGGAAGCAGGCTCGACGCAGACGCCCTCTTTCCTTCCGAGGAGCTGCTGTGCCTTGATGATCTCGTCGTCAGTCACCGTCAGCGAATAGCCGCCGGTGGAATAGATGGCGTGGAGCGCTTTCCTTCCGCTGACCGGGTTCCCGATCCTAATCGCGGTGGCGACGGTCTCCGGATTCGGCTCGGCGACGAAATCTTTGGTCTTGGCCTTGAAAGCCTTAGCGACCGGCGCGGAGCCTTCGGCCTGGATTCCCGTGAGCATCGGGACTTTGTCGATCCATCCGACCTCTTTCAGCTCGGTGAGGGCTTTGTAAACCGCCCAGATGTTGGCTGCGTTGCCCACGGGAAGGATGATCCTGTCGGGTACGTCGTAGTTGAGCTGATCCATTATCTCGAAGAGAACGGACTTCTGTCCTTCCGGGCGGTAGGGATTGATGGAGTTGAGGAGATACAGCTTCCTCTCGTCCGCCATTTTCCTGGCCAAAGCCAGGGCGTCATCGAAATTGCCGTCGATCGACAGGACTTTGGCGCCGAAGAAAAGGGCCTGGGCCAGCTTTCCCATGGCGACCTTCCCGGACGGCAGGAAGACGGCGCATTTCATCCCGGCTTTCGCGGCGTATGCGGCGAGAGAGGCGGACGTGTTCCCGGTAGAAGCGCATCCCACGACTTTCGCGCCGAGCTCTTTGGCGTGCGAGACTCCGATGGTCATTCCCCTGTCCTTGAACGATCCCGTGGGGTTCAGTCCCTCGAACTTCACGAAGGTGTTCTCGACCCCGATCTCCGCGCCCAGAGCTTTGGTGGGGTACAGAGGGGTGCCGCCCTCCTGGATGGAGACTTTGTGGGCGGGATCCACGGGCATGAACGGAGCGTACCTCCAAACGCCTATGGGCTCCTTCCTGAGATCCTCGGGCTTCATCTCTTTGACCTTCTCCAGGTCCATCTTGACGGTCAGAAGGCCGCCGCATTTGGGGCAGATGTTGACGAATGGATCGTCGACTTCCGCTCCGCAATCCCAGCAGATGACTTTGTGAGCTGCCATATTCATAACCTCCTGCATCCGGTGCCGCAATCCGTGACCCAGGTGTCGCATTTCATGCCGTTGTCGGCGTAAAGCGCCCTGATGCTGTCAGCGATGGATTCGCCGTTGCGCAGGTTCTTGTCGTAAAATGAAATTATGCAGGGGCCTGAGCCTCCCAGGAAAGAGACGAGAGCGCCGTGAGACATGGCCGCATCCTCGGCTTCTTTGAGATGCGGAACCAGATGGGCCCTGGCCGGCTCGAAAACCGCATCCTTGACCGAGCGCCCTATCAGCGGGAGGTTCCCCGACATCATGGCGTAGACGAGGCAGGATGCGTTGCCGACATGGAAAACGAGATCTTTGACCGGGACCTCTCTGGGAAGAACCATGCGGGACTCCTTGGTGGGGACAAGAACGTCAGGCATGGCCACAACGATGCCGAGATCCTCCGGAGGCTTAATGCTGATGACCTCGAAAGGCTCATACGAACGGATGATCGTGAATCCTCCCAGTATGCAGGGGGCCACATTGTCCGCGTGGAATCCGCCGGATGTGACGTCTTCAGCATGGGCGGCACAGAGGACGACTTCGGTGGGGCTGAGCTTCTCTCCGCAAAGGATGTGCGCGAGATATGCCCCTCCGGCGGCGGAAGCCCCTGAGGACCCTATTCCGCTGCAGGGCCTGATGCCTTTCTTTATCTTCAGCTCGATCCCGAAATCGGCGCCGCATCTCCTGAGAACCTCGGCGGCGGCGATTCCCACCGAATTCTTCTCGGCATCCAAAGGGATGGACTCCGAACCGGGTCCGGAAACCTCCGAAATCACTATCCCAGATTCGATTTTCCTTCCTTCTATGATGTCATAGGGCTCGTTGAGGGCGATCCCGAAAATATCAAAGCCAGCTCCTATGTTGGATGTGGTGGCTGGCGCTGAGATTCTAATCCATTCTTCGGTCATTGGGCTCACGCTTTCTGCCACGCCATCATCGCATCATTAAATTAAGTTTGTCTAACGGCATATCCCATTTGCCGATAAGTAAGGGATTCCGCCTCGGACGCATCATATTTAAGGCTGGGAGCCATGATTCGCGTACATGGAAGCGCAGGTCATCGGCATGAGAGGGAAAGCCGGGTTCGACGATATTATCGGGCATTTCACGTCCATGGGCGGGGAATGCGTCCTTCTCGATCCCGACATGGTCTGCGGGAAATGCCATGCAATGTCGGCTTTCATGCATGCGAAAAGGGCCTTCGAGGAAGGGACCAACAGATCCAAGACAATCATGTCTGAGATCATACTTTATTGCGCCTGGGAAAGGCAGATCGGCAAAGCCATGGCCAAGATGAGGCCGAAAGAGGGCAGGGACGAATACGTCGCCGTTCTTCTGGGCATAGACGACCCCGAATTGGATGCCATCGGCATGGAAAGGGACGATTCCCTCGCGGATGCCACCGAAGAGAAAGCGAGGAAGCTGGGCCTGAACGATGGTTTCCTCTCTTACGAGGACCAAGCTTTGGAGAACGTGGCCTGCGTCGAGCTCCTGAAAACCTGAGATGAATCTCCATCCATCTTTATTCAGAAATCATACGGCGTCTTCCCGCCGAATTCCTCTCTGACGATCTTGGCGAGCGTCTCTAAGTTGCCTTCATTGTTCGCCGCGATGAACGCGCAGGCATGGTCATAATCGACGGGGCCCTCCATGGAGACCATGAATCCTCCGGCCTCCGAAAGGATGACGGAAGCGGCCGCATAATCCCAGGGGCACAGGCGTATTTCGAAGAATAAGTCCACGGCGCCTTCAGCCAGCATGCTCAGTTCTATTGCGGCCGTCCCGATCCTGCGTATGTCGTTGCAGATGGGATGCATCCTCTCGCTGACCCTGAAACATCCGGACGCATATTGCTTGTAATAAGCGCACCACGCCGTGCAAAGCAGGCAATCCTCCATCGGGCGGTCGGAGACGCGTATGGGAACGCCGTTCTTGCGGGCTCCTTTCCCTCTCTCCGCGCTGTATAGATTGTCTGTGTATGGATTGTAAACAACTCCCATAAAAGGCTCCCCGTCCTTCAGAAGCCCCACGGATATGCCGATCTCTGGGATTCTGCGGGCGAAGTTCGTCGTGCCATCGATGGGATCGACTATCCATGTGTATCCTTTATGAGCGACCGGGACATCATCGCCTTCCTCGCCCTTGAAAACGGAGCCTGGAATCAGCGATAAAAGCTCTCTCTTCAAGAAAATCTCATTCTCGACGTCGACGGAGGTCACCACGTTCTCCTTGGTGCCTTTGTCTTTGACCGTGAAATCGGCGGTATCCCTGACCATGACGCCGGAGCGTCTCACAATATCCTCCAACTTGGATAGCACGGATGGGAAATTACGGCAACCATATTTATTGTAACCTACGTTCATAGAATATGCCCTATGAAGTCACCCAAGAGCTCGAAGACGAGCTGACGATGATACAGCGCAAGATTATCGACGAGGAGAAAGCTGTCCTCGTCGTTTTCGAAGGCCACGACGAGCGCGTCCAAGAGATGATCATAAACGAATTCCTGAACCTGCTGGATCCCAGGGTAGCCAGATACTCCCATTTCCAGGCCGGAGAGAAGAACGATCCCAGGACCACGATGAAAACCATCGGCCATGAGCCGGCCAAAGGGAAGATCGCCGTCTACGACCGCTCCTGGTATTCCTGGCTGAAGCCTTCGCAGATTGAGAAGGGCGATATGCTGAAGGTCGTCAACGACCTCGAACGCTATTTCACGTCCAACGGCGTTATCCTGGTCAAATTCTTCCTGGATTCGGTCAAAGACAGCCTTGGATCCGCCGGCGACCGCATGAACGGGCCCAAAGGTACGTTCCTCGCGGACGACCACGACTATGAGATATGGAACAGGAAGACTTCCTCGAAGATCATCTCCGAGACCGGAACGCCGACTGCCCCCTGGGACGTGATCAAAGTGGGCGACAGCGCCGTGAAAACCACGGACAGCGTCATCCAAACCTTCCTGGACCGCGTCAAATCCAGGATGGATTCCGGGTATCCCCCGTCCAACCTGAAAGTCGAGCCTCTGTTCGAGAACCCGCGCAAAAATTTGGATCTGAGCAAGACCGCCAAAAACTACCGCGCAGACCTTACCAGGCTTTCCGAGGAGCTGAACCGCCTTCAGGCCAAACTGGCGACCTCGGACAAAGCCTTGGTCATAGTGTTCGAAGGATGGGACGCAGCCGGGAAAGGAGGAACCATCAAGCGCGTCACCAGGGCGCTGAATCCCAGAGGCTATTATGTCAACCCCGTGGCGGCCCCGACTGGAGAGGAGAAGCTTCACACTTACATGTGGAGATTCGCCATGAAGATGCCGAAAGCGGGGCACATCTGCATCTATGACCGCTCCTGGTACGGAAGAATGATGGTGGAACCCATAGAAGGCTTCTGCTCGAAAGAGGAATACGGCCGCTCAGCCGCGGAGATACGCGGATTCGAGAAATTCCTGGCGAGCACAGGATGCATCGTGCTGAAGTTCTGGATGGAGATAAGCCCCGACGAGCAGCTCCGGAGATTCAAAGAGAGGCAGGAGAACCCGGTCAAACAGTACAAGATAACCGAAGAGGACTGGCGCAACCGCGAAAAATGGGGCGTCTACGAGGAATACATCGACAGGATGATCTCATCAACCAACGCCGAATGGGCCCCTTGGATCGCCATCGAATCGGAGAACAAGAAATACGGAAGGATCAAAGTCCTGAAAAAGATAGTCGAGACTCTGTCCAAGGAACTGGATTGATTCGTCTTTCAACGAAATTAATATTCGACACTCTTATATATAAACGGCCGAATCCTTCCCTCCATGGTCGACGAATTCAAACAGAAGATCGCCGGCGAAATCGCGCTTTCGCCCAATCCGGGACGCACGATCAGGAAATGGAGGGAGGAATTCGGCCTTTCCCAGAACCAATTGGCAGACGCCATGAGGATTTCCCATTCTGTCATCAGCGATTACGAATCCGGGAGGAGAAAATCTCCAGGAGTCAACGTCATCAGGAAGATGGTGGACGCGCTAATCGATCTGGATATGGCCAACGGTTCGCCCGTCATATCCAGATACAACCCCGACAAAAAGCTCGAATGCATAAAATCGATGGACGAGTTCCTGATAGGGGTCGGGATGGATACTTTCATATCCAAGATAAAAGGGAAGAACCTCAACCCGGACTGCCCGGCGAAGATCGTCTACGGTTTCACCGTGGTGGATTCTGTGAAGGCCATCCTGAGCCTTGGATCCCAGGATTATCTTAAGATATACGGGGGGAACATCGAAAGGGCCCTGCTCTTCACGAACGTCCACTACGGGCGCTCCCCCATGATCGCGGTGCGCGCGCATCCGCTCACACCCGCCATGGTCGTCTACATCAGACCGGAGACGGTTGACCCGTTGGCGGTTAAGCTGGCCAAACTCGAGAAGATCCCGCTTGTGGTCACGGACCTCACCGCGGAGGAGATCACAGCCAACCTTAGAGTTTTCAGAGAGGAATGAAGATGGAAGTCGGAATCGTTAGCTACGGGGCATACGTCCCAAGATACAGAATAAAGCCTGAGGAGATAGGCAGGATCTGGGGGATCGACGGCAAAGCCATGGGCAAAGGCCTGATGATCAACCAGAAATCGGTGCCTTCACCTGACGAAGACGTCGTCACCATCGCGACCGAGGCGGCCAGATTCATGATGGCCAGGGTCCCGGAGGTGGATCCCCAAGACATCGGCGCGATCTATGTCGGATCGGAATCCCATCCCTACGCGGTGAAGCCTACCGCAACCATAGTCGCGGAATCCATAGAGGCGACGCCGGCCATGACCGCCGCAGACCTCGAATTCGCCTGCAAAGCCGGGACCGCCGGAATCCAGGCGTGCATGGGTCTCGTCGGATCCGGGATGGTCAGATACGGCGTAGCGATCGGAGCGGACACCTCCCAGGGTGCGCCCGGCGATGCGCTGGAATACTCGGCTTCGGCAGGAGGTGCGGCATACCTCATCGGTTCGGAGAACGTCATAGCCAAGATCAACAAAACTCTCAGCTTCACCACCGACACTCCCGATTTCTGGAGGAGGGAAGGGCAGCCCTACCCGCTCCACGGAGGCAGATTCACCGGCGAGCCTGCGTATTTCAGGCATGTGACCTCCGCCGCCAAGATGATGCTGGAAGCCATGGGCACCCAGCCTTCCGATTATGATTATGCGGTGTTCCACCAGCCCAACGGCAAATTCCCGACAAGGGTGGCCAAGCAGCTCGGATTCTCGCCGGAGCAGATAGAGTACGGCCTTCTGACGCCGGAGATCGGAAACACCTACAGCGGAGCGGTGCCTCTCGGTCTGGCCAGCATCCTGGACCACGCCAAACCCGGGGACAGGATTTTCGTAACATCTTACGGATCCGGAGCCGGAAGCGACGCGTTCGACATCACCGTCACCGACGCGATCAGCAGGTACAAGAGGGACAACGCTCCCGTGCTGGAGAAGATCCTGGCGAATCCCGTCTATGTGGATTACGGGATCTATGCGAAATTCAAGGAAAAGATCGTCATGCCGGAGTGATTGGGATGAGAGACGTAGCAATCATTGGGGTAGGAACCACCGCGTTCGGAGAGCACTGGGAGAAATCCTTCAGAGCCATAGGGATCGAAGCGGGGATGAAAGCGATGGCCGACGCCGGGATCTCCGGGAGCGACATCGACGGCATGTACATCGGCAACATGTCTGCAGGCCATTTCATCAATCAGAAGAACATCGCATCGCTGATAGCCGACTATTCAGGGATGTCGACCAACCATGTCCCGGCCACCAGGATAGAGGCCGGAGGCGCGTCGGGAGCGGTCGCTTTCAGGCAAGCCTTCATGGCCGTGGCCTCCGGGCTCAGCGACATCGTCCTCGTAGGAGGAGCAGAGAAGATGACCGACCTGGATGACGTGAAGATCAATTCCGTTCTGGACACCACCGCGGACGCTGAATGGGAAGCTGGGATGGGGATGACCTTCGCCGGCCTCCATGCCATGATAGCGCAGAGGATGATCCACGACGGCATCGCGACCAGGGAAGAGATCGCGTCTTTCGCCGTCAACAGCCACTACCACGGCGCCCTGAACCCGGACGCGCAGTTCAGGAAAGCGATAACCCTCGATACTGTGCTGAAATCCGGCTTCGTAGCCAGCCCTCTCCGCGTGTTCGATTGCGCCCCCATATCGGATGGCGCCGCATCCGTGGTGCTCTGCCCGCTGGAGGACGCCAAGAAATACACCGATTCGTACGTCAAGGTGTCTGCGGCCGAGCAGGCCAGCGATACCCTCGCTCTGTTCCAGAGGGAAGACATAACCACTTATGGTGCGACCGTTGCCGCCGCCCAGAAGGCGTATGCGAAGGCAGGGATCAAGGCCGAAGACGTGGACGTCGCGGAAGTCCATGACGTCTACACCGTATCAGGGATCATGGCGCTCCAGGACCTCGGGTTCTTTAAGAAGGGAGAGGCAGGAAAAGCCGTGCTGGACGGGCAATGCCAGGTGGGCGGAAGCGCCGTCACCGTGAACACTTCCGGAGGGCTCAAGGCACGCGGGCATCCGATCGGTGCCACCGGCGTGGCTCAGATAGCGGAGATTGCGCAGCAGCTCAGAGGCCGCGCGGACAAGAGGCAGGTCGACGGCGCCAAATACGGTCTGGCCCAGAGCACCGGAGGAACCGGTTCCGTCGCCGCCGTGACCATAATGGAGGCGATCTGATGGCATCCGTAGCGAAGGAATGGAGAGAGATTCCCGGAAGGTACAACCTGATAGGCACCAAATGCGGGAACTGCGGGAAGATATTCTTCCCTAGCCGCGACTTCTGCCCCGTATGCAGAAGGAAGGGCATCGGAAAGATAGAGAAATACAACGTGTCCCGCACCGGCGAAATATACACATACACCGTGATCTACGACGCCCCCGACGCCAACGTAAGGCAGAAGCCCTATGCGGCGGCGATGGTCCGCACGGACGACGGCATCCTGATAAGCGGCCAATTAGTGGACGTGGACCTCGATAAGATAGAGATCGGCATGCGCGTCCGCGCCGTGCTCAGAAAACTGGATTCAGATGGGATCAGCGGAGTCATCCACTACGGATTCAAGTTCGTGCCGGAAATCTGACGGCACAAACCAAACCGCGCCCATCGCGGAATCTTTCGGCGCAGACTGATAATCGGCGCCTTCAACCTGTTTTGGGGGGTTCTTGCCCCCCATACCTCTTCGCTCCCGATTTCCGGGGATACGGGAACGGCTTAGCTGTGCACGATTACAGTGGCGCATCTGGCCATTCTGGTCAGCGACTCAGAAACACTGCCATAGACCAATCTCTTCACGCCCGTGCGTCCGTGGGTGCCGCATACTATGACATCATGTCCTTCCGACAGCGAAACGATGTCATTCACGGCATGGCCGACAGTGACCTTATAATCCACATCGACACCTGCGGCCTTCGCCTCTTCCATGACAAGGGAGAATACCTTCCGGGCATCCCTGTCTATCTCTTCCATAGAGTAATAGATCGGGTTCAGGCTGTAACCTATGTCCTTGACATATACCGCGGTAACCCTGCCTCCGGATTCCTTTGCCATGGAGATCGCTTCCCTCACGGCTGTCTTGCTTGCTTCCGTTCCGTCTACTGCTAACAATACTTTCTTGTACATTTCGTATCCCCGTAGTAAACATTTCATTAATTAATATTTAAAATATTACCATAAATGTCATGTTTATTGAGTTTACAATAAAAATAATGACTAATCTCAGGAAATTCCATGAGGGGTCTGTCCAGCGCCTCCGCAAACGCTTCCATTCGCCATTATAAAATACTGAATTCCTTTAACTCAAAGCATAGGAGCCATTCCATGGAAGAAATCGGAGATTGCTTGAGAACGGTGAGCACCGCCGAAGGTGACATCGGAATCTACAGCCTCAGGGAGCTGGAAAAGAAAGGCATCATCAAGGACCTCTCCAAGATGCCGTACAGCATCAAAGTGATCGTAGAATCCATGCTCAGGAGAAGGGACGGAAAGATTGTCACAGACGATGACGTCATCGCGGCCGCATCTTGGAACCCGAAGGAGAACACCGACCGCGATCTCCCGTGGATACCCGCCAGAGTCCTTCTCCAGGACCTCACCGGCGGAGCAGCCGTCGCCGACTTGGCTTCGATGAGGGATGCTGTAGCTGCCATGGGCAAGAACCCCGAGCTGATCAATCCGCTCGTGCCGGTGGATCTGGTCATCGACCATTCCGTCAACACCGACTTCGCCGGGAGGGACGATGCCAAGGAGCTCAACGAGAAGCTGGACTTCCAGAGGAACAAGGAAAGGTACGCGCTGTTCAAATGGGCGCAGAAATCGTTCAGGAACTTCCGCGCGGTGCCGCCTGGAAACGGGATCTGCCACCAGGTAAACCTGGAATACCTGTCGCCTCTGGTTCACGTAAAAGAGGAGAACGGGAAAAAGATAGCCTACCCCGACTCTTGCTTCGGAACCGACTCCCATACCACCCAGATAGACGGACTCGGCGTCGTGGGATGGGGCGTCGGCGGCATCGAAGCGGAAGCGGTCATGGTCGGGCAGCCCAGCTACATGAAGCTCCCGGATGTCATAGGATTCAGGCTCACCGGCAAGCTCAGCGCCGGTGTCACTGCCACGGACCTTGTGCTGACCATCGTGCAGATGCTCAGGAAAAAAGGCGTCGTGGGCAAATTCGTGGAGTTCTTCGGACCCGGTTACAAAACCCTTGAGCTCGCGGACAGAGCGACGATCGCCAACATGGGCCCCGAATACGGCGCGACCATGGGATACTTCCCCGTCGACGAAAAGACGATCGAATACCTGAAACTCACCGGAAGGGACCTCAGCCACATCGATGCCGTCGAGAAATACATGAAGGAGCAGTCGATGTGGTACGAGAGCGAGCCGGAATACACCGACACCATGGAACTGGACCTGTCGACCGTGGAACCCTGCCTCGCCGGCCACAAGAGGCCCCAGGACAGGATCATGCTGTCCGAGATGAAAGAGAAGTTCTCCGAGACCCTCAAAGCGTTGGGAGTCGAGAATCAGAGGAAGCCCGTGGCAGACGTGCTGGGTGACGGCTCGTTGGTCATAGCTTCGATCACCTCGTGCACCAACACGGCCAACCCGTCTGTCATGCTGGCCGCGGGATTGGTCGCCAAGAAAGCGTGCGAGCTCGGTCTGAAGCCCAAGAGCTTCGTCAAGACCTCCCTGGCGCCGGGATCGAAGGCGGTCACCGAATACCTCAGAAACTCCGGGCTTCTGGTATATCTGGAGAAGCTTGGGTTCCAGGTCTGCGGATACGGATGCATGACCTGCATCGGCAACTCCGGGCCGCTTTCCGACGAGGTCAGCGATTCCATCAGGGCTAACGACCTCGCCGTCGCCGCCATCGCTTCCAGCAACAGGAACTTCGAGGGACGCATCCACCCCTTGGTGAGGGCGAACTATCTGGCTTCTCCGCCTCTCGTGGTGGCCTTCGCCATCGCGGGGCGCGTCGACATAGACCTGGACAGGGAGCCTTTGGCAACCGTCGGAGGCAGGGACGTCTACCTCAAGGACATCTGGCCGGCCGATTGGGAGATTGAGAAGCTGAAAGACGAATACGTCACCAGGAAGGTGTACGAATCGAAGTACAAGGACATCTTCAAGGGATCCGAGAGATGGGACGCCGTGGAATGCGCCGATTCCCCGCAGTTCTCTTGGGACGAGGATTCCACATACATCAGAAACCCGCCGTTCTTCGACGAGATATTCGAGGAGCCCGGGATCAGGAGCATCGAGAGGGCCAGATGCCTGGCGAAGCTGGGGGACAGCATCACCACCGACCACATCTCCCCTGCCGGCGCTTTCTCCGAGGACTCCGACGCCGGAAGATACCTGCTGTCCAAGGGAGTCAGCAAAGAGGACTTCAACTCCTACGGATCCAGAAGGGCCAACCATGAGGTCATGGTCAGAGGGACTTTCGCGAACGTCAGGCTCAAGAACCAGCTGGTCCCCGGGACGGAAGGCAGCAGATCCGTATATCTCCCGGACGGAACCGTCGGGACCATATTCGAGACCTCGAGGAAATACGATGACGACATGACGCCGCTGATCGTCCTCGCCGGCAAAGAATACGGAACCGGAAGCTCCAGAGACTGGGCTGCGAAAGGCCCGCTTCTGCTTGGTGTCAAAGCCGTCATCGCCGAATCCTTCGAGAGGATCCACAGATCGAACCTCGTCGGCATGGGCATAGTCCCGCTCCAGTTCCTTCCGGGGCAAAGCTGCGAGACGCTACAGCTGGATGGGACCGAGACCTTCGACAACGATCTGGAGGACATGGAGCCCAAGGGATACGTCAGGGTCACCGCGTACAGAGGCGGCAAGAAGCTGGAGTTCGACACCGTCTGCAGGGTCGACATGGACGTCGAGATGGAATACATCGCGAACGGCGGCATCCTCCAGTACGTCCTGAGAAGGATGGCCGAGTGAGCCGCCGATAGGAGGGGAACCTCCGGGATCTTTTTTTCATTGCGGAGAGGGCGCGCCTGCCTTCTCCGCCTTTCCGAACGCTATGATCGCGTGGACGAGCATCATCAGTCCGCCGATTATCTCACCTATCGTGAGCAGGATCCACAGGGACCCGAGGGTGCCGAAACAGTAAGCTCCGAAGAAGAACAGCCCGGTCAGCATCAGATTTCTGGCGAGGGCGTTGTACATCCCTCCGCGAGCCCTGTCCACCGCCTGCATAAGCGATGACCCGGTGTAGATGAAGGACATCGCCGGCAGGAACACGCAGAACATGCGGATCATGTCCGTCATCTCGCCTTGCATATGGCGGAGGCCGTCGCTATGGGTGAAGACTGCGGCTATCGGATCGGACAGCAGGGCGGTGATTGCCGAGAACGCCACCAGAAGGACGAAAGCGCGGACGGCCGTGAAGCGGAACCCGTCGCGGATCATGTCGAACCTTCCCATGCCGTACTCTGCGGAGCATACGCTCACCAAAGCGCCTCCGAGAGCTTGGGCCGGGACCAAGAGGATGTAGAACACCCTCCAGCTGGACGAATAGATCGCTGCCCCGTCGGTTCCGCCGCAGACTATGACGCAGTAGTTCAGCGCTATGTTGAACACATTCATCACGGAGAGCTCCAAAGCTTCCGGAAGACCGACCGAGAATATGTCCTTCCTGACGGCGGCGTCGCTTCTCATGTACGCCTTCCTTATGCGCACGAAAAGCCCTCTCCCGCGGACGTACCATATTATCGCTACGAGGCACGAGACGGCGAACGATATGGCGGTGGCCCACGCCGCTCCGGCCACGCCCATGTCAAACCCGAATATGAAGATAGGATCCAGGATTATGTTCACGACCGCGCCGGTGGCCTGCATGAGCATGGAGCGCTTTGCGGCCCCTTCGCCGCGGAGCATCCCGGCCAGAATTCCGCTGAGGATTATCAGGAACGTCGAGATGAACAGCGGGTAAGCGTAGCCGAGGCACTCGCCGATGGTATCGCCCGCACCCATCGCAGGCATGGCATACGGGGCGATAAGGATCAGCGCCGGCGTCATGATGGCGGACACCTGGGCGGCAACCACGAATCCTTGGGCGGCTGCCCTCTCTGCCTTCTCCCTGTGCTTCATGCCGATGCTGCGGGCTATGGCCGCGGATACCCCGACACCCAACCCGTTGCCGATTCCTATCTGCACGCAATACAGAGGATATACTATCCCGAGCGCGGCCATGGCATCGCTGCCGAGATCGGAGACCCAGAGGCTGTCGACTATGTTGTTCAGGCTCTGGAAGAGAAGGGCGACAGCCAGAGGTATAGCCATCGCTACTATACCCTTTCTCTGGTTCCCCAGAAGCAACCCTACGCCTTCGGTCTCCCCTTCCATGGAATCGCCCCGACGCTGAAAACCGAGCCCATATTTATTTTCATCCACGGAAACGCCGTCCCACATATCAGAAAGGATGCCCGCGAAGGATTGGGTTGAGATTAATCGAACGGTCCGATAACGGTAATAACGATGCCGTCGGTGTTCATATGGAGTGTGCGGTTCTGCCCGGATTGGAAGAAGACGGAAAGCTTGGGTTCGGACTTATGCGCCTGCCGAAAAAGGACGGTCAGATCGACGTCGAGCAGGTCAAAACCATGGTTGACATGTATATGGGAGCTGGCCTGACATATTTCGACACCGCTTGGGCATATCCCGGAAGCGAAGAGGCCATAAGACAGGCCCTGATAGAGCGCTATCCCAGAGAAAGCTTCGCGCTGGCGACCAAGATCGCGGCTTGGAGATGCGAGAGCCGGGAGGAAGCTTTAGCGCAGCTCGGGACATCTCTGGAGCGGACCGGCGCCGGATACATCGATTACTATCTCCTCCACAACCTCGGCGAGAGCCGCACGGCATATTTCGACAGATACGGGATCTGGGATTTCGCTCAGGAAATGAAGAAAGCCGGGAAGGTCAAGCACGTCGGCTTTTCGTTCCACTCCAGGGCGAAGGAGCTCGAAAAGATACTCGAAGAGCATCCCGAGATGGAGTTCGTTCAGCTCCAGATAAACTGGGCCGACTGGGACAGCCCCACCATAGAATCCCGGAAATGCTACGAGACCGCCAGAAGATACGGGAAACCAATAATCGTGATGGAGCCCATCAAAGGCGGGCTTCTGGCCGACCCGCCGGAGAAAGTAAAGGAGATCCTGGACGGAGACAGGAGCGGAAAATCATATGCCAGCTGGGCGCTCCGTTTCGCAGCCAGCCTCCCGGGAGTTTCGAAGGTTCTTTCGGGCATGTCGAACGTCGAGCAGATGGCTGACAACCTGTCCTTCATGAAAGATTTCAGGCCGCTGGATGAGCGGGAGAAAGAAACCATAGCCGACGCCCAGGTTGCTATGGCCTCGTTGCCGATCATCCCATGCACCGCTTGCGATTACTGCGCCAAAGCATGCCCCAAAAACATCGGCATATCCGGGACGTTCTCAGCCATGAACATCGTGAACCTCTATGGGTATTCTGATTTCGCGAAAAGCGAAGAAAACTGGCTGGTCAAGCTCCATGGAAAGAACCCAGGGACCGAATGCATCGGATGCGGGGAATGCGAAAAAGTCTGCCCGCAGCACATCAATATCAGAGAGGAACTGAAGAAAGCCAACGCGACATTCTATCCCGGATGAGATCCAGAAAGGTGTTGGGCGGCCCCGATCCACCATATGCAAATCCTTATATCGGTCAAACAGATGCTCCGCATGTGGGCCCGTGGGGTAGCTTGGTATCCTTGTGGCTTCGGGAGCCATTGACTCCGGTTCAAATCCGGGCGGGCCCACTGATGTATTATGCTATTCAGCATAATTTTTGACCTTGTTTCTCGCGGTCTGGCTAATAGCGTTTGTGTTTTTCTAAATAGTTTTTTGAGTATTCGGGAAGGTGTGGGTCCGGCTTTTTGTTGTTGGGCCCACGCCCTCCTGCGTTCACACCTTGGACCCGCGCCTCAGGATCTCGTGGACCTCGCTAAGGACCGACTTGTCCCTGTAGCTCGCGTAGTACTTCTGGGTGGTCTCCACGGAGTCGTGGCCCATGCAGTACGACACGTACTCTATCGGCACGCCCCTGTCGAG
>JAFXUX010000030.1 GCA_017524805.1 Candidatus Methanomethylophilaceae archaeon | reverse complement strand
CCTTCCATGACGCCAGTGACAACAAGATCAAAGCCACCGCCAAGAACCTCGGCGGGCACCACTTCCACGGAGAGGGAAAGTTCCTGGAAATGTATTCCTGAACCATAATGGCCGGGGTCCCCGGCCGAACCTTTCCATCTGGCGGCGCGGCCCCGACTATCTCCGCTGCCTGTTATTTCTTCATCTTATGGCTACACTTTCTCGGGACATTCCGGATGCTATTTTGCACGGCCAGCTAGACATAACCTTCCGCCGCTACAATGTGCCGGCTTATGTAAGATAGGAGTTGCATCCGGAGAGATCTATAATGTCTTCGGAGCTCTCTTCTGACTCTCCCGCCAAATTTTTAATCATTCTGTCTGTTGCATTTCTCAAGAGGAGGTGGCGTTCCGCCCGATTCCGGGTGATGCCGCGTCTTTCCGCTTGCGTCTTAAGCTGGTAAGTTCCGCTTTTGGTCCCCTTCTTTCTAGCTCTCTCGGGAGTTGGAAGTCTAGGGACAGATGTCATGCCGGAGAGGCGCCACACAATGGACATTACGGCGGTAAAAATCTTATCTGCCGCTAAAATAAACGGGGCGACTAGGCATGATACTCAAATATCTGAGGGCGTCCGATTGGGCCGTTGTGGCATTATGCGTCGTGCTCATCGCATTGCAGGTTTACCTGGACCTTGAGGTCCCAGCATATATGGCCAACATAACCACGGTGCTCAACACCGGCGGAACCACCGATCAGGTTTTGGACGAGGGAATCCCGATGCTCGTTTGCGCTTTCGGAAGTTTGGTCTCCTCCGTCGTCGTTGGATACCTATCTGCCAGGACTGCGACCTCCCTCGCCAAGACCGTCAGGAAAAGGCAGTTCGATTCGGTTCAGAGCTTTTCTTCCGAGGAGATAGGCAGATTTTCGGTTGCATCTCTGATCACCCGCAGCACCAACGATGTGAACCAAGTAATGATGGTCATAGCGATCGGGCTGCAGGTGATGGTCAAGGCACCGATCATGGCTGTCTGGGCCGTCTCCAAAATCATTGGCTCGGATTTTAGATGGACATCAGCAGTTGCGATTTCCGTTCTGGTGATGCTGGCCATCATCGCAGCAATCATGATATTTGTAGTGCCGAGATTCAAGAGGCTCCAGGGCTACACTGATGATGTGAACGCCGTCACCAAGGAAAGCATCGAAGGCATACGCGTCATCCATGCCTACAATGCCGAGGAGTTCCAGGAGAGCAGATTCAAGAAGGCCAACGGGATTCTTACAGGAACCCATCTCGCAGTCACCAGAGCGCTGGCTTTTCTGGGCCCCGGGATGCAGACTGTGATGAATCTGATGTCGCTTTCCATCTATTGGATCGGAGCCAGCATCATCAACGAGGCGACCGGGATGATGAGGATAGAGGAATTCTCATCTATGATCGTGTTCTCAGCGTACGCGCTTCAGATAGTGGCTTCGTTCATGATGATGACCGCCATCTTTATGATACTGCCCAGGGCTCAGGTAGCGGCGCGCCGCATTGAGGAGGTCATCGACACGGAGCCATCCATAAAGGACGGGGGCATAGAAAAGTCTCCGGACGGGCGCGCGGGGGAGATCGAATTCGTGGATGTGGGATTCAGATATCCGGGCGCCAAGGAAGATACGTTCAGCGGGATAAGCTTCTCAGCCAAAAAGGGGGAGACCGTCGCCTTCATCGGATCCACCGGCAGCGGGAAAAGCACTCTGGTCAATCTGATACCGAGGTTCTACGACGTCACTTCCGGGAAGATCCTGGTGGACGGCGTGGACGTCCGCGATTATGATATCGCATCGCTGCGCGAGAAGATCGGCTACGTCCCCCAGAAGACGGTTCTGATGAGCGGCACGATAGAATCGAATGTCAACTACGGCAGCGATTCTGAGAGCCGCACTCTGGATGACGTCAAGCGTGCGATCAGAATCGCTCAGGGAACCGATTTTGTGGAGAAGGCGGAGGGGCAATACGGATCCAGGGTGGCCGAGATGGGGAACAATTTTTCCGGAGGCCAGAGGCAGCGCCTTTCCATCGCCCGCGCCGTATGCAGGGATCCGGAGATCTACATCTTCGACGATTCATTCTCAGCTTTGGATTACAGTACGGACCGCGATCTCAGATCCGCTCTGAAGAAGGAGGCGGCGGGAGCAACCAAACTCATCGTCGCGCAGAGGATCGGCACGATAAGGGATGCGGATAAAATCGTCGTCCTTGACGGAGGCAAAGCCGTCGGTATCGGCAAGCATGAGGATCTTCTCATCAATTGCCCGGTATATCGCGAGATAGCGTCCTCGCAACTTTCCGCGGAGGAGCTGGGAATATGAGGATCCGCGACAGAATCCGGGATGAGAAGCCGAACGATTTCGGTTCTGCCTGGAAGAGGATCTTCCAATACATGGGGAGATACAGATACGCTTTCTATGCCGCCATCGGGATGTCCGTCGTAGGCACCGCGATATCGCTTGCCGGGCCCAACATGATCCGGGACATAACCGATCTGATCAAGGACGGCCTGGGCCCCGGAACTCCGATCGACATCGATGCGATAGCGTCCATTGGCGCGAGCCTTCTGATACTGTATGGAATCAGCGCCGCTCTGCTTCTGACCCAGAACCTAATAATGTCGACCATCACCCAGAAAACGGCAGGGAACCTTCGCGACGACATCTCAGAGAAGATAGACAAGGTCCCGCTGGGATTCTTCGACGGATCCAGCTCGGGAGATCTGATGAGCCGCGTCACCAATGATGCGGACAGCATGGGACAGGCGATGAACCAGAGCCTCGGCATGATGATATCGTCGGTGACATTGTTCTTGGGGTCGCTGGTCATGATGTTCGTCACGAACGTCCCGATGGCGATCACAGCCGTCCTGTCGTCGCTTCTCGGCATCTCCATGATGATAGCCATCGTCAAAATGTCTCAGAAGCACTTCGATATGCAGCAGACGAACCTCGGCCGCATGAACGGCCATGTCAGCGAGACTTATTCGTCGCATCTGATCGTCAAAGCGTTCGGAGGCGAGAGGAGCGCGACCGATAGGTTCGACGGGATAAACGACGATCTCACCCACTCGTCCTTCTTCGCGATGTTTATATCGGGGACGATGATGCCGATCACCAATTTCGTCGGCAACTTCGGATACGTGATGGTCTGCCTCGTGGGCGCGGTGCTCGTCATCGACGGGAGCGCCACCATCGGCACCATAGTCGCGTTCATGATCTACATCCGCCTGTTCACCCAGCCTCTCTCCCAGATATCCCAGGCGCTCACCAATATGCAGTCGGTGGCGGCCGGAGCTGAGAGGGTCTTCGCATTCCTGGATGAGAATGAGCTCCCCAAGGAGGAAAGCAAGAGAACCCGCTTGGATCGCGCCGTCGGACACGTGGAATTCAGGGATGTCCATTTCAGCTACGTCCCGGGGAAGGAGGTCATCAAAGGCTTTTCCGCGGACATCAAGCCCGGGCAGAAAGTGGCCATCGTAGGTCCCACCGGAGCCGGCAAGACGACCATAGTCAACTTGCTGATGAGATTCTATGACATAGGCAGCGGCGAGATTCTCATCGATGGGATTCCGGTCAGCGAGATGTCCCGCTCCAACGTCCATGAGCAGTTCTGTATGGTGCTTCAGAACGCTTGGCTCTTCGGGGACACAGTCAGAAACAACATCGCTTTCAACAGGGAAGGCGTTACATTAGAACAGATCAGGGAAGCCTGCGCCGCGGCGGGGATCGACAGGTACATCATGTCTCTTCCCGAGGGATACGATACCGTCATCAGCGAATCCACTGAACTTTCCGCGGGCCAGAAGCAGCAGCTTGTGATAGCGAGGGCGCTTATAGACCGCTCTCCGATGCTAATTTTCGATGAGGCCACAAGCTCAGTCGATACCCGGACGGAGAAGGTGATACAGGAAAGCTTGGATCGCCTTTCAAGCGGCAGGACTTCGTTCGTCATCGCCCACCGCCTATCCACGATCAGGAATTCCGATATGATCCTGGTGATGAAGGACGGAAATATCATAGAGCAAGGGAACCACGGCAGCCTGATGGAGCAGGGCGGATTTTACTTCAGGCTATACAACAGCCAGTTCGAAGAGGTGGATATGAGTTAACTCGGCTCGCTTCATTCCTGCCCCCAATCGAGGGGGCAAACCTATCCCATCGCTTCCAGAGCCTGCGCCAGTAATAAGAGGAGAAACGGGGAAAGTGGGTGGCTAGAGATATTATCGTGCGGGTGGCGAATCCGCATACGGATCTTTTTCTGCCGGAGGCGCAATCTTCCATCGCCTTCTTCACGACCGCCTCTTTGGTGACGGTGCCGCCGAACACTTTGGGCGGAGCGTCGAAGCTCGATCTGGCGCCGTCTATGAACGGCGTGTCTACCCATCCCGGGGATACCTCTAGAACCGATATCCCCTTATTCTCGACCTCGTACCTCAAAGAATCCAGATAGCTCCTCACGAAAGCTTTGGATGCTGCGTATACGCCCAGCCTGTAGGCGGCGACGTATGCGGCTTCGGAGCACAGGACTATAATATGCGACCCTCTGCCCATGAACGGGATGCACATGGATACGAATTCCACCGTAGAGGAGATGTTCACCTCGATCATGGAACGCGTCTGCTCTTTGGGGATCGAGAAACTGTCCCCGAAGCGTCCGAGGCCGGCGCATCCGATCGCATAGCGAATGTCGGGTTTTTCTGTTTGGATTATGGTTGCCAACCTGTCCCTTCCGTTTTCATCGGAAAGATCGATCGGGATTATGCGGCATTTCGTGCGGATGCCGGAGGCAATCCCCTCCATGGCATCCGCGCGTCTGGATATCATCCAAATCTCATCGAGATCTTCGGCATCCAGTGCGCGGCAGAACTCGGCGCCGATCCCGGAAGATGCGCCGGTAACTGCCGCAACCTTCGCCATCAGACGAGCACCGCGACAGCGGCAGTGAGCGCGACGACGATCATGATGCCTACCATGGCGAAAGCCAGAACCTTTTTCTTCTGTTCGAGTTTCATAGTTATCTTAGCCCGAATCATGCTTTAGTTATAATATTGTATTGAAAGCTCAACAAATGTTTAGTTCATCTGTAGCAGCATTCCGGGATGGCGTTGGCAGGGGTACGCTTATTGCGGTCTTTTGCGGCCATCCTGATCTGGAGATCGTTGAATTCGTCAGGGGTAAGGATGGTGTCCGCAGTATGCCTTATGAAAAGCTCCTCCCAGCGCATGAAACCTGCGTATACCGGGTTGTGGAGCACGTTGCGCAGATTGTATTTGTTCCATGGATTGCCTTTTCTAGTCAGCATTCCCAATCCATTGAGCTCATAGCAAATGGAATCCACCGTGGAGCCGGCCATGTACTCGGAGAATATGCGATCCGCTATCGCCAGCTCTTCCGGCACCGCTGCCAGAGCGCCCTTTTCTATGGCATAGCCGAATGGCGGCGTGAATCCCATCGTTTTCTTTTTGGAATCCGAGGTCTCCAGCGATTCCGCTTTCTCGCGCATCCCCATGTAAGTTCTCTCGCCTATCTGCTCGCTCTCAAGCTGGGCTATGCGCTGTATCATGTCGACTACGAATCTGCCGAGCGCGTTGGTGGTGTCCAGCGATTCTGAGGATGACACGAATTTCTTCCCATTCTTGTCGAGATTCTCCATCATCAGCATGAAATTCCTGCTGTTCCTGTGGATACGATCCATTTTTATTACGAGGATGACGTCCCAATTCTCGTATTCCGCCATCATCCTGCGGTAAGCCGGACGTTTGGAGCTTCTACCCGAATATCCGTCGTCCTCATAGACCGCAGCCACGTCCCATCCTTCTGCGATGCAATAGTCTTCGAGAAGAGATTTCTGCGCTTCCAAAGAATATCCCTCGGCCGCCTGCTCTTCGGTGGAAACTCTTACATATAGGGCCGCGCGCATCGCACCGCCTCTATCGCGCCGTTGACGGCCTCGAACTTCTCTGAGCTGACGATGGCCTCGTGATCTCCGTGCTTGATTATCCCGTTCCAAACCGAGTATCCGGCGTAGATGGGGTTTTTTAAGATGTTAGCCACAGTTTGGGGTTTCCATCTGCCGCCTTTTTTTGTGGGTATGCCGCTGCTGGACAGGAAATCGGCGATATCTTTCAGAGTTGAGCCGCGTATCCTCATCTCGAACATCATGCGGACCGCTTCCGCCTCCTCCGGAACAACTATCATCTCCCCGCCCTCGAACGCATATCCGTAGGGGTGGGCAGATCCAAGGTGGCCTTTCCCGCTTTTCGCCTTATAAGTCATGCCCAATTTGACTCTCTCGCCGATCTGCTCGCTCTCTAGCTGGGCGATGCGCTGCATGATGTCCATGACGAATCTCCCCATAGCGGTGGTGGTATCGAATTTGTCCTGCATCGAGTTGAATTCTTTTCCCTTGGAGCGGAGGTCGTCCATCATCAGCGCGAAATTTACGCTGTTTCTGTGGATACGATCCATTTTCAGGACCAATAAGAGGTCCCATGAATCGGATTCCGCCATCATGCGGGAATACTCCGGACGATCGACGGTGCGTCCGGAATGCCCCTCGTCCCTGTATATCCCGGCGACTTCCCATCCGCGGACTCTGCAGTAGGCTTCCATCCTTTTTATCTGGGCATCCAGAGAGAAGCCTTCCTTTGCTTGGTCCTCCGTCGAGACCCTCGCATACAACGCCGCGCGCATGCCATCATCTTGCGATCGAACTCTCAGCCCAATCGGAATCGAAACCGGAGAGAGGTCTTCGGCGAGATTTCAGGGAGTCTCGCCTCAGAGTTTTGTCAGGAGGTAGGCTATGATGACCAAATGGATCAGCAGGAAAACGTAGACCAACTTGAACTTCGTCTTTTTGGTCTTGTGCCTGGCGACATTCATCCCCGCCGCCGCGCCGAACGGTCCGATCAGCGCCCATCCCAGCAGGACCGATTCTTTGGTTCTCCATTCCCCGGTTTTGGCTTTGTGTTTGTCCGATACATACATCGCAAACGAAACGATGTTTATCACGGCATAAACCGCCAGGATTATCAGCAACGTAGTTTGGTTCATAGTCTCTCAATAAATTCGTCCACCGATTTCGGCATTCCTTTTTCGTTCATCTCCGGCTCTTTCTTGTTGAAGAAAACCGCATCAGGTATGCCCAGCGATTTGGATACTGCCGAGCATTGCTTGCTTCCTTTGTCGCCGTTGTACATGCAGCATATGAAAAGTTTGACATCCTTGCCGTTGAGCTGGCCCTTGTTCTTGCCGATGAATTCGACGACCTGTTTGTAGGGCTTTCCGGCGTGGATCCCAGTCCCGAAGACCACCGTCTGATATATGCTGAGATCTATCTCGGTGATGTCTTTGAGATCGTAGCTGTCGCCGTCAGAATTTTTGGCTATGTATTTGGCTATCTTTTCGGTGTTCTTAGTGAAACCCGAGGCGTATAATACCGCCGTCTTTACCATCGTATCCCTTCTTTGCGCAGGATGACGCGCATCGGTTGCGCACCCCTTCCTTAATCTCCTAATTGTGTCAATAATATAAAATCGGTCGCAAAATGTTATTTAATATCATGCATGATACTTAGCTATGAACGACAAGGCCCCCGAGTATTGCCCGGTCAACGCCGCCATGTCCGTCATCGAAGGGAGATGGAAGCCAACCATTCTGTGCATGCTGTCCAGAAACGGGGCGATGAGGTTCTCCGAGCTGCAGAGGATGATAGGAGGCATAACGTCCAGGATGCTGTCCAAGCAGTTGAAGGAACTGGAATCCGATGGGATGATAGAGCGGTTGGTGTCCTCCTCGGGGAAACTGAAGGTCACATATGCCATCACGGAGAAGGGGAAATCGATAGAGCCGATACTGATCGAGCTTTCGAAATGGGGGGTGGAGCATCAGATGGCGAAGGTTATCGTTCCCGATTCATCGGAAAACCCGCAGGATTCCGGGCAGACTATTTGAATCAAAGTCGCGTTTCTCGCACGTTACAATGGCATACGTAGTGAAGATCATCGATCCCGACCGCTCTTCGGAGCTGCGCAAGAAAGCCCTGAAAACAAACTGTTACAGCTCAAAAGCGGACATAAACGGCATCTGTGTGGAGCTTTTCACTCCAAATAAGAAATACATCGAGATGTGGACGGATAATTTCTACCACATGTCCGACCGCGTCCGCGCGCACGCCAGAATTTTTTGCTTATCAGATCCGGAGACGGATCTCCATGTCGAATACGATTACGTGAACTCCGTCGCTTTCCTCTTCAATTTCGACTATTATGGATGGGTCAAGAGCATCGCGCTCGGTTTGGCCGGGAACATCCTGGAGGAGCAGGGCATATTCGCCGTCCACGGGGCTGCCCTCGATATCGACGGGGTCGGCGTGACGCTAATAGCCCCATCCAAAACGGGAAAGACCACACAGTCATGGGGGCTTCTGAGGAAGGAGAACACCTACCTCATCACCGACGACTGGTATTTCGTGGAGTTCGGCAGCGGGCGTCCCACGGCAACCGGATCCGAGAAGAATTGCTACATCGACGCCGACATCGGAGACGTCTGGGAGGAGTACAAGCCGCTAGTCAGCTGCGTCGAGTTCGACAACAAAGGCCGCGGAATCGGAAACGTCAGGTGGGTTGCCGGGGAAGGATCGGTCATCGACAGGACATCCATGAGATATGTCCTCCTTCTCAAGAGAGATGCCAGCGATCCGACCATCATAAGGAAAATGGGGGTGGGGGAAGCCCTGGATTATCTGTCGTCCAACGATTTCTGCAACCCGCATCAGCTTGTCAGGGATCCGAGGAGGGTGAAGATGCGCACCGAGTTCTTCAGAAGATATCTGTCGCATTGCACAGTCCTGATGGTGAATACCACCTGTCCCGCCGAGGAGACCCAGAGACGCATCAGAGAGGCTCTGGATTCGTGACGAATAACTGTGGGGGATGCCGGCGCCGGCGATGGATATGCTGTCCTCGCCGACGTCGCATCCGCACACCAATACTTTTACGCCGCTTCTCTCAGCCTTTTCCATCTCCTCCCCGAATTCCCTGTGGGTTGCGTAGTTGGGGACGAATTCCTTCATCCCGCCCATCTGTACTACAAGCACAAGATATGCTTCGTACCCATCCTCGACGCATTTTCTGAGGCCTCTCAGATGTTTTACGCCCCTTTCCGTGGGAGCGTCCGGGAACATGCAGACGCCATCGTTCTCCAGCGTAACTCCTTTCACTTCGACGAAGATTTTTCTGCCTCCGGATTCAACGTAGAAATCGAACCTCGAATCCCCGCGGAAGCGTTCCGGGAATATTTTCGGGTTCTCGCCGAACAATCCTGATGGGCGGATGAATTCCTGGAAGACTTTGTTCGGGGCTTGCGAGTCGATGTTTATGAGCAGGTCCCCTTTGTATGCCGCGACCAAATCGTACGCTGTCTTCCTGGATGCGTTCGCCGACTTTTCCAAAATGACGGTGGTCCCCTCTACTAGGATCTCTTTGCATCTGCCGGTGTTCTTGACATGGCATTTCTCGACCTTGCCATCTATCTCGCAGATCGCTATGAACCGGTTGGGCCTGTTTCTGAAGATGCCTGTGATTATGCGGCCGTAGTGCATTTGCTCCCACTTTTATGACGGACTGTGTCGGACATACTGCAGGGAATCATTCGCCAGAAAAAACTCCCGGTATTCACGTATATTCGCATCGGGCAGATGGTGATCGGAGGTTAAAACGTTTCCAATCTTTCGGATATGCATATCATCTCTAAGATTCTGCGTTTTCTCGATTTCTTTCATAAGAGATGTTTCACCCTCGGTATAAAAGAGTATTATGACGCTTAACATTCGATGTCAACTATGGATATTATGATTCCTTTATCCATCAGTTACCGTAGAATATCCCCCAGACCTCGTCTGTGGTTGCCATCATATTAGAAACATATTCTTGACCGTTGAGACGATGCGATTGAAACACAGCGGATGGGTTCCAATTCCGTTTTACCCAGGCGGAAAAAATATCATTCCATCAGATTTCACCTTTGCCTTCGCTAATGTGGATATACATCATACCCTATTATGGCTACCATGAGCCCCTATTTCACTCTCGACAGCATTCCTCCGGATGTGATCTACGTTTTGGATACGGAGACCACCGGCTTGGAAGGCGCTCCAAAAGATCTGGTATTGGATGTTGGCATATGCAAAGTGAGCTTGAGAAGGGGGACAGTGGAGGATTGCTATTCGTCAGTTCTCGGATATGACGTCGAAGAGTGGGATGATTATCTCACCGGCGCCTGGATATTCAGCAATTCGGATCTGACCATAGAGGACATAGCGTTCGCGAAGAAACCAGCGCTACAAGTCATAGACGAGGTCAGGCGCATCCTCAAAGGCAAGGACGTCACCACGTACAACAAGCAGTACGACTTAGGCAAATTCCTGTATCAGGAGCCATGGGGGATGAGAGGCTGGTTCAACGAGTGCGCCGATATCATGAAGGCGGCGGCCGAGGTGTGCAAGATTCCCAGCAAATTCAGCGGCGGCGGATACCAGTATCCGAAGCTGGATTACGCATACGGGACCATAACCGAAGGCGATCCCGCGGGAATCGAAGGGAAGCAGGACCACAGGGCGCTTTCCGACGCCCGCGCCGCTTCCTGGCTGATGGTGAAGATGTTCGCCGACGGGGATTACCGCCCCTGAATTGTGCTTGGAAGCCCATCTCCCAAGCCGATGCGGCAGCGCGGTTCAGATATTTTTAAGTCGTATCCTCCATATCGATATCGTCCGCATCCAGCATGCGGGAATCGGATGTGATAGCATGGCTGACAGGTATTGCCCATATTGCGGGGAGCTGGTGCCCACCAATTCTCTGACCTGCCCGAAATGTTACAAGAAAATCCCGGCCGAGCCAGAGGTCTCCGGCAAGAAGAGCAGCGGCGGTACCGGCGGCAATACCGGCGGCGGCAGCGCAGGCAAGAAGAGCCCGGATGGGACGTTGGCGGCAATACTCGCAATCATCCCGGGTCTGTTCGGATTGCTTGGACTGGGGCTGATCTACAAGGACCATACGTCGCGCAGCGGTTATTTCCTGCTCATAGTCGGGTTGCTGATCTTCGCGCTGTTCGTCCTGATAATAACGTCGAAATTGCCGATTCTCAACATCATTTTGGCGATACCGGTAGCCATAATCTACGGTCTGATGTATATCGGGAACATTTTCGCCACCATAATCTCAACCTCAGCGATCAAGATATTCCGATCGGAACATCCCAGCTTCCATAAGGGCGGAAAGTATCGACGCAGTCATTTGGGCCCTTTCCGCCGCGCCTTTTTTCCCTTCGGTCCCGGCCGGATCATCCGGGCATATTTTCTTGTATGCGGTCTCCAAAGGATCCGCCTTCTCATCGGGAAGGGGCTTAGCCTGGGCGGGGACGAACCGGGATATCGAGGGCAGAAGCGTCACTTCCCTGGTGAGGTCCCAAGGCTCGAAGCTGAGGTAGCGGCCGAAGACCTCCCCGACATCGAAGGAAACGCATTCCCTCCCGACCAGGACGTTTCTCACGCGAGCAACGGCTTCACGCTCTTCGATCCCTATGTAAAGCGATTCGGCGTTTATCCCGTAGCGTTCCGAGATGTAATCGAGCGAATCCTTCCCGAGGTCGAGGGGATCGGCTTGTATGGCCGCGGAATAAGCGGTATCGTAGAATCCGCCTTCCTCCTCCACCCTGCAGATAGAGATTTGGAGGACTTTTCCCCAAGGGATCCCTCTGGGGTCGCTGTCAGCTGTCTCAACAACGTAAATGTCGCCCATGATACAGGCCATGGCGTCATCGGATATCCTTTTGATTGTTTTTGATGCGAGTATTATGGTCAGTTTCCTATATCCGCAGGCGATTACCTGTCCCATGGACCGCATGAAGACGATAGACGAGATCTATTCGGAGGTGTCGGATTGCACTCTGGTCATAACCAACGATGTCGCGCTCATGACCGCGCTCAACGCGAGGGTGGACCGGCCGATGATCGGGACGTTCGCGACCACTCCGCGCGGCATCGCCAGATTATGTTCTATGGAGACACTTGGCAAGCCCATCCTGAGCGATATGGCTTTGGTCAGAGCGATCTGCGACGATACCGGATACGATTTCCGCACCGTCCATGGTGAGGTCCAGAACATACGTCAGATCAGGAAGTACACCGCCGACGTCAGGAAATACATGGCGACCAAAGTTTCCAGAAGGGTGCTGGATTCGTTCGAGAGCCTTCCCACGATCGAGAGGGCGATGTCCTCTTTCGACCCGGAAAAAAGCGCTTTCTTCACGGAGCAGCGGGGAGAGATAGCTGTCATAGGGACAGAATTCTTCGACGATCTGGACAAACATTTCATACCGTACGACTGCAGGTTCGTGGACATATTCTAGGACGGGGAATTCGAGATAGAGGAGATCCGCGAGGTCGGCAACGACAGGGAGATCGCCGCGAACATGGTCGATCTGATCGACGGAAACAACGCGGACGATTGCGCCGTGGTCTTGGACGCATCATCGCCAATCACCGATTCCGTAAGATCAGCTCTTTACTCGAAGGGAATACCATTCCACAACAGATTGGGCGTCAGGGATCTGGCGCAGATCCGCGATTACCTCCAGTTCGTGACGCTGTCTCTCAGCTACGATATCCTCCATGTCAGAGATGTCAGAGAGCTTTATTCGAACTACAACGGGTTTTTCCTTCCGGGTCTCGACTGGTATCTGCTGTCTAAGCTGGAATCTGCCGATTCTAGGGAAAGGGGGGCGGAGCTCATCGATCTCATGAGGGACGCGCGCTCCATGACTTTCGGCGAGATGAGGGAGAGGCTGTGCGACAGGCGCGCCAAAATCCAGGTGGGCATAGTCCTGGAGGATCTTGGGCTGTCGGATAAGAGGATAACCGGGGAGCTGGTAGGGGAGCTGAGATATGCGGTCGACAATCTCCCAGACCTGAGGCACAACGAAGAGGTTCCATTGGAAGAGAAGTCGGGAGTGCTGATAGCGGACTGCAAGAATTCCGTGTTCGTGGACAGGTCGCTTATCTTCTTCCTGGATATGGATATGACCTGGGACATCTCGGTGGCCGGGATGAGATACGCGGATTCGGAGGCGGAGGCGGAGAAGAACGCCATGCGCCTGACCGCGCTGCTCCAGCAGGGGGAGAGGCGCGTCTATATGGTCAACGCCACGAAATACGGCAGGCGGGCCCGTCCAGCGCTCACTTTCGACGCCATACTCGGCAGGCCGGCCGATTCCTTCGCGGACATATCCGGGAGCATAGTGAAAGGCAGGTGGCATTCCGAGCGGGAAGAGGTCCGCCAGTATCTTGGAGAAGAACGTCTGGAGGACGCGGAGACCATCATCGGAGCATTCTCCAAATCCGCTTTCAATAGCTATTTCTCGTGCCCGAGGATGTATTTCTTCAGCAGAATAATATCGTCTTCCGAGACCGACGCGGCGGATTTCGGGAATCTGGTGCATGAATTTGCCCAGCTGTACATCTGCTATCCGGAAATAGTCAGGGAAGAAGGATTCGACAAGCTGGTCGACATCGTCTCCGGCCGCTATTCCGGACTTTCGACTCCGCTCATGGAGAAGATAGACCGCGACAGGATAGCATGCGCCATGCGCAACGTGGCGAGATACATCGACAGCAGGAACATCGGGACGGCGCCACTGGACCGGCCTGCCGACGAGGACCATCCCAACAGATTCTTCCAGCGCTACGGTCTGGACAGATGGAGCAGCGTGAGCGAGGTCGGCGCCGTCTCCAGGGACCATCCCATGTACGGGAAATTCGATGCGGTAGCGTCGGGCGTGGTGATGGATTTCAAGACGGGGAAAGCCAAGACGGGAGATGACATACGCAAAGGGATGAGCGCGGACAACCCTTCCAGATATCCGGAGTTCCAGCCTATTATGTACTCAGTCCTCGCAGCGGAGAGCATCGGGAAGAAGGATCTGGAGCTCTTCTACGCCATGGAGAACGATTGGGAATCCATGGGCGAAGGATACGACATAAACAGGAACGTCAGGACGGTTCGCCTGATGGAAGAGCGCCTGGAGGAGATAATCAGGGGCGATGTGCTTCTTAGGAGGCAGATGGAAGAGAAGCTGGCCAAAGAGTTCAGGGAGAACGCTGACGAAGTCCTTGCGGCGGTGGCGGAAAATTCGAGCGGGCTCAAGCCCAGCGAATGGGACAGCAATCCTTCGATGGTCTCTGCCGTGTTGGAGGCAGCAGGTCTGAAGAGAACCGATACGAACGCCGGAAAGGCCGCGGCCGCCCTCAGGAAGATTGCCAAAGCGGTATCGGAGGGCATGCTCTCCAATGACGACACGGTCGAGATCTCTCTGGACGCGCGCAACGAATTCATAGACATGCTCGAGCAGATGCACAAGGAGGCGATGGAATACGCGTGCAGCAGCTTCCCTGCCAGACCTAAGGTGAGATGCGAGGATTGCAGGTATCTTTCCGTATGCACCGCGGACAAAACCGATGCCGGCGAGGAGACGGTAGGATGAGCGAGCTCAACGACACCCAGAAGAGAATCGCCGAACTCACGGAAGGCATGGTGGTGGTGGATGCCGGTCCCGGCACAGGGAAAACGCATACCATCGTCCAGAGGTACGTGAACATAGTCACCAAAGAAGGCGTGAGCCCGTCTGATGTCCTTCTGATGACGTTCACCAGAGCGGCCACTTCCGAGATGGAAGAGCGCATAAAACGCAAGCTGACCGAGATAGGCAGGCCGGACCTGAACAGGGACGTCAGGGCGATGACGTTCGATGCCTTCTGCCTGATGATCGTGAGCGAATACGGCGAGGAAGTCAGCGATTTCTTCGGGATCAAAGAGGCTCTGTCGCGCGCAGTCACGATGGAAGAGAACGAGTCTCTCAGCAGGAAATATTTCAAGCTGTTCTTCGACGGTTTCAACGCGGACAGGGGCGAGGACTACGGCGACTCTGCGGTGATCCTTTCCCAGTATCCAGATGATGTGGACGACCTTCTCAGAAGGCTGATGACCAAAGGGATCATTCCGCTCAAGAACGGATGGTTCGGCATCGATCCGGAGAAGGAGCTCCTCGGGGATTCCGAGAAGCTGATGGAGATGCTCCGCAATAAGAACGTTGTCAAACCCGGGCGCAAAACAACCAGGTCCGAAATCGCCGATAAGCTGTTCGGTCTGGATGCCGGCGATTACGGTCCGGATCTTCCCGCCGATGATGGATTGCCCCAGCTGTCCGAAGAATTGCTGGAGTCCATAGCGCGCGAGGACCGCGGGGAACTTCTGAGATACATCCATGACATCTATTTCGCGTACATCAGAAGGAGCATCTCCGACAACCGCCTCAATTTCGGGCTCACCGCGATGTTCGCTTTCATACTGCTGTACGACAGCGAGAGTGTCAGGGAAGAATTCAGGCAAAGGTATCTGATGATAGACGAGTTCCAGGACACCAACGCCAGCCAGCTCATGATCGCGCTGATGGTCCTCTCGGAGCCCAACCTCTGCGCGGTAGGAGACTGGAAGCAGGGCATCTACGGTTTCAGGTATGTTTCCATCGATAACATCACCGATTTCGAGGCCAGGGCGGTCAGGTTCAGGCGGTTCCTCAACGATGACTTCAAGAGGGTGGCGTTCAGCATCCCGGAGGTCGCCAAGATACCTCTGGATATCAACTACAGATCGTCGCAGAAGATAATCGACGAATCCTTCCAGTGCCTCAAAATAAAGGGGTCAGAGAAGGACGGGAGCATAGATGAGGAGCAGCTCAACAGGGACGTCGTCCGCCTGAGGCAAGGCAGGGATGATCTGGATGAAAGCCTGACATCGGTCAGATATCTCAGGGCCAGCAAAGAGGATGAGGCCGACGAGGCGATCAGATGCGTCCGCGAATACATGTGGTCAGGAAATTACGAAGTGTGCGACCGCGGGTCCAGACGTCCGATGAAGTTCAAGGACATCGCCATAATATGCAGGACCACGAAGGTCTGCCGCCTCGTCATGGAAGCGGCGGAAAGGGAGGGAATCCCAGCTTTCCTCCAGGGCGATGTCGAGATAATGTCCACCCGCGAGGGAAAGCTTGCGCTCGCATGGCTCCGCTACGTCAACAATGAGCGGGACGATGCCGGGTATCCAGTCATCATGGCTGACATCGGCTACCCATTGGTGGAGATCAGGCGCGTGAAGTCTGGCTACAAGGAGTTCATCCCGCCGGAGATCGATGCACAGCGCAAAGAGCTGTACAGAAAGAGGCGCAGAGTCACCGACCTTCTCACGCACCTGTATTCGTTCTACGGTCTGGACAACGACATCACGCACGCGATCATCACTACGCTGTCTTCCGTCCATAGAGGCTCTCTGATGACTCTCTCAGATCTGGCGATGCTGATCGAGGACGACATCGCGAACCATACGACATATACTGTCGAGGCTTCGATAGACCGCGATGCCGTGACCATAATGACCATGCACAAGTCCAAGGGCCTGGAGTTTCCGGCTGTCATCATACCGTACATGGATTCCGGGATAACGCCGCCGATCGTCCGCTCAAGAGGGCGCATCCTATACGATGAGCTGACCGGCATCAGATGCGCGGACGTCATAGGGCGCTTCGGGGATTATTCGAAAGTCTGCAGGTCGTGGAGGACCGCTCTGGCCGTGTCCGCCGTCGAGAAGGATTTCAGCGAGGAGAGGCGCATAATGTTCGTGGCAGTGTCCAGAGCGAAGCAGTATGTGAGCTTCATCGCCGGCAAACCCTCGCAATTCATGAAAGATCTGTCCGATGACAAATACGGCTCGGCTTGCGACGCAGAGGCTCCGGAGCATTCCTTGGAAGCGCCGAAGGCTGAAAGGCCTTTGGTATCCGGCTATCGCCCAAGAAGGCGCAGATTCGGGGTACATGACATCATGGATCTGAAGATCGATGAGGGCCAGGAGGTCTCGGAGGAATGCGATGAATTCTGCGGCAAAGGCATGCAATACGGGACCGACGTCCATGAGGATGCTGAGCGCATGTTCAGGGGGATCCCTCTGGACCGCGATCTGCCGGAGCACAAAGAGATCAGGAAGGTTCTGGATTCCATAGAGGGAGCCGATCTGAGCTATGCCGAGATGGAATGCGGCCTTCCCTTCAATGACATAGGAGTTACGGTCAGAGGCATCATCGATCTGATAGCCATTTTCCCGGACAGGGTCGAGATCCACGACTACAAAACCGATGAGGCCGACCGTTTCGAGGACGAATACAAAATCCAGCTTTCGGTCTATGCCCATGCGGCATCCGGATTCTACGGGAGGAAGGCGGTCTGCCAGATAGATTACGTATCCCAGGGCCGCGCAGTCAGATTCGATCCGCTGCCTTTGGATGTCATAGAGGAGCGGGTGAGGTCGAGGGCATCCATAAGCTCCGGCGATGAGAGCATCGAACTTTGACGGCGCCATCGGATGTTATTTCTGACTTGAAGGGAAATCAAGCAGTATTAAATGGGATAAGCGGATGCGTGGCTATGAGAGGCCTCACATCGGAGGAGGTCCGCCAGGAGATCAGAGACGGCCACGTGAATAACGTAGAGGAGAAGACTGGCAGAACCTACGCGGATATTCTCGCCAAGAATACGCTCACGCCATACAACATCATCCTCTTCGTTATCGGCGCATTGTTTCTTTTTCTAGGCAACCTGCTGAATGCCGTCGCCGCCACAGGAATCATCGCGGTCAACATTCTCATATCCACCGTCCAAGAGATGCGTGCTAAGCGCAGGCTGGACAAGATCGCACTTCTCACGCGCCCGAAAGCCATAGCGGTCCGCGACGGCGAGGAGACGGAGATACAGCAGTCAGAGATCGTACGCAACGATGTGATTGTGCTTCGCGCAGGCGAGCAGGCTTTGGTGGATGGCGAAGTCTTGGAATGTTCGTCGCTGGAAATCGATGAATCGCTTCTGACAGGCGAATCCAGCACCGTCAGGAAGGAGCCGGGCGACAAGATCTATTCGGGATCCGTCTGCATCGCCGGTGAAGGATATTACAGGGTCACCGCTTTCGGGTATGATTCCTATGCCTCAGAAATACTGAGAAGCGCACGCAAGATGACCTCGAAAAAGACTCCCCTCCAGATGGAGACTTCTTCGATCACCAGCATCCTCATGGGGATAGCCATGGTGCTGATACTGATATCTCTTGTCTGTGAGTTTCTCATAAGATATAATTCCTGGGAGCATACCTTGGAGGTCTTCGCTATCTGCCTTGACGTGGTTCCAATCGCACTTTTCCTGCTAATAACGCTCACTTACATGGTGGCAGCGGTCAGGATGGCCGATTCCGGCGTGCTTCTCCAGAGCTCCAATTCAGTGGAATCCCTGAGCCACGTAGATACGGTCTGCATGGACAAGACCGGAACGATAACCACCAACAAGCTGAGGTTCGAATCCGCACGTTATTTCATGGAAGAATCCGAGGCGGACCGTCTCGCATCAATGTTCGCCACCGCCACCGGAAGCAAGAACAAGACTGTGGGTGTGCTCCTTGAGAAATACGGCGAGACTCCATGCGAGCTCCTGGAAGAGATACAGTTCACATCCAAAAGGAAGTTCAGCGCCGTTAAGATCTCAGACGGCGGCAAAGAGCATTCCCTTTATATGGGGGCCTGGAACGTCATCGGCCCGCATTGCTCCGAAGCGGAATCTATCTCGCAGATCATTTCGGAGGAATCCAAGAGAGGTCTGCGCACCGTGGTTCTCTGCGAAGGCGACGGCACCTTGTCCGAGGGAGAGGAGCCCAGGATTCCCGATCTGAGGCCGGTCATGATGGTTTCCATCAGGGATGAGATAAGATCCAATTGCAGAGAGACCATTCAAGTGTTCCTGGACAACGGGATGGACCTGAAGGTGATATCCGGGGATGATCCTGCGACCGTGGATGCAATGTTCTCTCTCGCCGACATTCCTGGCACCAGAAAGCTCATCACCGGCGCGGAGCTCGATGCGATGCCTGAATCCGAGAGGGACAAAGCCATTCTCGAGTCCAACATCTTCGGGAGGATGAAGCCCGATGACAAGGAATACGTCATAAGCTCTCTGAAACGCAACGGCCGCTATGTCGCCATGATCGGCGATGGCGTCAACGACGTCAGGTCCATCAAATCCGCTCAGGTCGGGGTGTCTTTGGAGAGCGGATCCAACGCCGCCAAAGGCGTATCCGACATGATCCTTTTGGGAGACGATTTCTCTGCCCTTCCAAAGGCTCTGGTGGAAGGCCGCAAGACGGTCTCCGGCATGAGGGACATATTGAAGCTTTACCTGACGAGGAATTTCGCTCTCGCGCTGATGATTTTCATCATCTATCTGGCGATCGGGTCCATACCGATGAAGCTCATCCAGAACACTTTCTACGCGTTCATCTCAGTGGCGATTCTGGCGTTCTTCATGACCCTCTTCTCCAAGCCCGAAGTGAACAGGAATCTGATTCTGCCGGGCGTTCTCAAATTCGCGGTGCCATCGTCGATAATCATCGTCTCGTTCGGATTGCTCGTCTATGCCGCAACCTGGATAGCTGTCGGCAGAGGATTGCTGGTTCCAGACTTCGAATGGATGGCTTCAGTCGGCGGATTCGATACTGCGGAGGCTGTGATCGAGCATCTCTCCTGGTCAGGCTTCGGAGTCGAGGAGATCTGCGCCAGATCCAATCTGGTTCTGTTCGTGACTCTGGCTGGCCTCGGGCAGATAATGATGGTGAGTCCGTACTGCAAATTCATGTCGATTGACGGCAAAACGAACAAGAGTTTGGTGCCATGGGTAATCCTGGGTCTGATCGCGCTTCTGCTGACCGCGGGGTTCGCGTTCTTCCCATGGGTCATGATAAACATCGTGAATTTCGCTGTATTCGAGCCGAAGGTCTATGCGATCCTGGGAGCGGCGGTGGTGGTCTGGTTCATCGTCGAGAGGACGCTTCTCAAGCACGGGTTCCTCAGCGGAATCGCTTCCTGGTTCGAATCGAAATACATGAAAAAGCTTGAGAAGGAATACGCTAAAGGGGATGTCAAAGAGGAACGATCCTCAATCCGGTGATTCGTATGGGTTTGCTGTTCGGAAGGAAAAAAGCGATCGACTACAGCGAGGATTTCTATTGCGATTATTTCTCCGGCGGAGGGATGGACGGCGGAAGGGATTTCGTCTCTCTGACAAGAGATAAAGGCAAGGCTCCTATTCTTGAGTATTCCATCATCCGCTTTATGGGTGACGAGCCCAAGGAAGGGAAGAAGGAAGTCCCCGAGGAAGCGGTCAGAAGGATATGCGAGATATACGGAACCTGCGGGATAGCCGAATTGGGGGAGCTGAAGCGCACCGATCTTTTTGCGCTGGATGCGCCCAGAGAATGCGTTAATTTCAGCATAGGGGGGACAAGCCGCAGCATAGACTGCTAGGACGAGCTCCCCAAAAGGGCTCAGGGCATCATCGGGGCGGTTTGCGGCATTCTCCACGAATATATTTAAGCGAAAATACACATTCGATTGCGGTAATTCTATGGGCTTATTCGATAACATCAAGAAAAGCGCCGAGAATCTGAAGCAACCTCAGAAAAGCTCGAACAAAACCGTTGACGTAGTTTTCAGCAAGCTTCCGGATACTCTGGAGGAGTTCAAGGCCCTTCCGCAGGCTTCATTGTCGAACCCGTTCGATGCGGCGGCTATGACCGTTCTCGCCTTCTGCTTCTATCCTCAGGACAAGGATCTGTGCCTGTCCATGATCCAGTATTTGAAGGGACCGCGCGAAATGACCCCCACCGAGAAGCAGTTCATAAAGGACCGCTTCATGGATCAGGATTACGTTCCGAGGTCCTATTTCAAGGGCGCCGTGCCTGAAAACGATTACGTTCCCAGCGAGCCCTTCACTGTAAGCGTCAGCGAGGATCCTTACACATATGACAATGAAGGCTATGCATACGTGGTTCTGAGGTCCGGCGGCGCCGACAGCCCCAGGAAGATAATGCTCAGGCTGGCCAAAGACGGCAAATGGTATCTCTGGGAGCAATACATCCTCGTAGGAATCCGCCCGCCGGAGAGCACCAACCCTTGGGCATAAGGGATCTTTCGGGATCCCGGGAACCCATTTTTTATCGGGACGATCGCCTCTCTATGCGGAATGATGTGCAGGTGGCAGAGGCGATCAGCTTCCCTTCTTCGGAGAACGCGCGGACGTCGAAGATTCCGAAGGAGCGGGACCTGTTGATGGGAATCGCCACGGCGGTGAGCTTCCCTGACGCAGGCCTGTAGAATTTGACTTCCGTGCTTTGGCCGGTCGCGTCGTACATCAGATTGCTGGCTATGGCGAAGGCGTGATCGATCAGCGCATATATGGCCGCTCCGTGGCCTCTGCCCATGCTGTTCATCATTTCGGGTCTCAGCTCCATCTCGCATACGATTCTGTCCAAGCTGACGGAGACGATTTCGACCCCCATCTCGCGGGCGAATGGGGCGCCATACATGTCCATCACCCTGTCCGCGTATTGTTTGGTGTCTTCCGACAGCTTAGTCAAAAGCTCTTCCCTGTCCATGGAGACCCGATTTGGGCGGATTAATTAAAATGTTCGCGGAAATTGCTCTCGAAACATTAAAAATCATGATGCGATAGCCTTTCGATGTCCGAGACGATCAGCGTCACACAGCTGAACAACCGCGTAAAGACGCTAATGAAGCACGGCAGCGTCAACGATCTGTGGGTTTCCGGAGAGATTTCCGGCCTCAAGAAGTACGCTTCTGGACATTATTATTTCACGATCAAGGACGATAAAAGCTCGGTTTCCGCGGTTCTTTTCGCCGGCAACAGAAAGAACATGTCGTTCGAGCCCAAAGACGGGGACAAAATCGAGGCTTTCGGAAGCGCAGATCTGTACAGCCAGACCGGAAAATACCAGTTCATGGTTTCGACCATGAGGCATTCGGGCGTCGGGGAACTGTACATCAAATTCGAGGAGCTCAAGGAGAGGCTGAAGGCCGAGGGGCTGTTCGACGAATCCCGCAAGCGCCCTCTGCCGAAGTATCCGCGCAGGATCGGTGTCGTAACTTCTCAGAGCGGCGCCGTCATCCATGACATAATCACCACATCAGCATCCAGATTCCCGGCGGACATCTATCTCGCGCCTTCGCAGGTCCAAGGGGATGGGGCAGCGAAGACTATAGTGGCAGGGATAGAGCTTCTCAACCGCTACGGAGTGGACGTGATAATCGTCGCCAGAGGCGGGGGATCGCTGGAAGATCTTTGGTGCTTCAACGAAGAGATAGTAGCGAGGGCAATCGTCGCATCCAAGATTCCTGTTGTCTCGGCGGTAGGCCACGAAACGGATTTCACGATATCGGATTTCGTCTCCGACCTTCGCGCTCCCACGCCGACAGGAGCTGCCGCCCTGATTCTGAGGGACAGGTCCGAGACAGCTTCAGACGTCGATTCGCTGATGTCCCGCGCTGGGAGATCGCTGGAGACCGCCCACAACATGATGGCGAGCCGTTTCGAGATCCTTTCCGCGAAGCTATCGCCGGAGCATGCTCTCGACGACATGTACATGAGAGTCATGAATCTCGACGATTTGGCCGGTCGGGCCGACAGATCTATGCAGAACGTTATCGCCCAAGGGGAGCTGCGCTTGGAGAGGCTCATGAACCGTGCTTCGATAGGCCGTTCCGCCGATTCATTGGAGCATAAATCTGTTAGATTGGAAGAGCTGTCTCTCAGGGCTGCGAGGGCGCTATCCTCAGCCTCAGACGCCGCATCCGCGCGCCTGCTGGTGGCGGAATCCAGAATATCGCCGGAGAAAATCAGATCGGATATGAGGATCAAAGAGCTCAGGGTGGAATCCGCGTTCTCTAAGATATCGTCTATCGCATCCGAGAATTCTAAATCGTGCGGGCTGCGTTTCTCGGCGATCGGAAGCAGGCCCGATGCGGCCATGAACAACATAGTTGGCAGAGCGACATCGTACGTCGACGCTCTGTCCAGGAATCTCGAGGGCCTCAACCCCCTAAACATCCTCGGGAGGGGATACGGGCTCATCACATCGGACGATGGCAGCGTAATAACCTCATTGGCATCGATGCCTGACAGCGGCACGATCGGAATACGCATGAGGGACGGGACGGCCAAAGCCGAGATCAAAAGCAAGGAGCTGAAAGAATGAACGGCGAAGAAAGCGAGAAGTATGCAGAAGAAGTCGGGAAGATGTCTTTCGAAGAGAGCATCTCGCAGCTGGAGAAGCTGGTGGAGAAGCTCGAGACTGGCGGCACCGACTTGGACGAGAGCCTTGAGATCTACGAGAGAGCGGTGATACTCAGGAACCATTGCAAGTCGGTCCTTGACGACGGGCAAAGAAGGATCAAGAAGATACTCGAGACCTCCGGTGGCATAACCGAGACGGATTTCGAATGACCCAGCATTCGCAGCATATTCTGATCGATCGGAGCGGATGCATAGGCTGCGGCCTTTGCGCTTCCGTCTGCATAAGAGGGAACATAAAGGTTTCCTGCGGCAAAGCGGAGGAAAGCAACGGCGGACCCTACGAATGCTTCGAATGCGGGCATTGCGCATCCGTTTGCCCCAAAGGCGCCATATCTCTCAGATCCGGCGGGGATATGCGCGAGTACGATCCGAAGGAGTCGGTGATCTCTCCATCGCAGATGAGGGATTTCATCGAGAGACGCCGCTCCTGCAGATGGTTCAGAGAAGGCCCGGTTCCTGATGATGACATGGATGCCATCCTTTCAGTGGCGGCCCACGCTCCCACGGCGGAGAATTCCCAATCCGTGGAGATAGCCGTGATAAACAGGCGCTTCGACGATTTCATGCGCCATATCAGGGCTATTCTTGAGGTCAGAAAAGGATTCCACCCACGCATAGACCAGTTCTGCGAATACGTGGACGAGGGCATGGCCGGCAGGAACAACCCGTTCACATGGGAGAGCAGGGAGATCATACTCGTATTCTCTGCCGTAGACATCGATGCCGCCATAGCTATGGGCAGAATCGAGGCGATGGCTTACGCAATGGGATACGGGGGTTTCTACTCCAGATGGATCCAGCTGGCAGACCAGACCGATCATGGCGCTCTGATGTCTTTCTTCCCTGATATTCCGAGGGATATGCGCATGAACGCGGCTTTCGCAATCGGAAAGCCTAGGATATCATTCAGGCGCACGGTCCCCCGCAGACATCGCGCTGTCCATCGCTATCGATCAGGGATCGGTGAGCTCTTCCATTATGCCCTCGACCTCGCCGCTGAGGGCATCCAACTTCTCTTTCATTTCGTCGTCGGCATCCCAGAGCTTTCTGTATACGGCCTCTTCCAAGCGGTTGAGCATGTTAATCATCGCGTACGGGTTCTCTTTGAGGATCCATTCCCTGGTCTCCTTGTCGAGAACGTATTTTTCGGCCAGCGATTCGTACATCCAGCCTTCTATGACGTCCGATGTGGCGCTCCATCCCATCACGTAGTCGAAGAGCTGGGAAATCTCCAGCGCGCCTTTGAACCCATGTCTTTTCAGCCCGTTCAGCCATTTCGGATTGTTTATCTTGCTGCGGAAGACGAAAGCGCATTCCTCCTTCAGTGTGCGGGCTTTCAGGTTCTCAGTGTCCGAGGAATCACCCATGAACGCTTCCGCGCTTCCTCCGGAGGCTTTGACGGCTGCGATCATCCCGCCCAGGAAATCGTAGTCATCGTCCATGTCGAAGAGGTCGTTCTCTCTGTTGTTATGGTTCTTGACCGCCACGTCCAGCGACCCCATCCTTTTCCTGAACTGCTTCGCCATCGCTTTTCCGTCGTAGCCTTTCCCATATCCGTAGCATCCGTGGGCGATGTACGATTCGCCGAGGTCTTCGGCGGTCTTCCATTTTCCGTTGGTGATCAGAGTGTTGACCCCGCATCCGTATTGCCCGGGAGCGTCTCCGAACACGCGTATCTGAGCGTCTCTTCTGGCCTCATCTTCCGGGATGCCCGAGAGCACCGCCTCGAGGACGTCCTTCCTCAGGTTGGCCGCCATGGCGTTCTCCTCGTCGGACTCGTCGAGGTTGGCTATGGTTCTGGCACCCTCGTCTATCATCGCGACGAGGTTCGGGAACGCATCGCGGAACAGGCCGCTGATCCTCAGGGTCACGTCCACTCTGGGGCGCCCCAATTCCTCCAGGGGTACAACTTCCAATCCCATGACGCGCCCTCCGTATTCGGACCATACCGGGCGCAGACCCATCAGCCAGAGCACATAGGATATGTCGTCGCCCCCGGTGCGCATGGTGTCGGTGGCCCATACGACGACCCCCACCGATCTGGGATAGGCGCCGTTGGATTCCACGTATTTCTCGGCCATCTGATCGGCCATCCTGCGCCCTATCTCCCAGCTGGAGCTCCAAGGGATCCCATCCGGATCGATGGAATAGAAATTGCGGCCGGACGGAAGGATTCTGGCCCTTCCGCGCGTTGGGCATCCGGAAGGCCCGGGACGGACGTATCTGCCCTCCAGCGCATCCAATATGCTGCGGATCTCATCCTTGGTATCTTTGATCGCGGGGATGATGAACCCGCGCACGAACTCGGCCGTTTCGGAAGATGCCTCTCCCAAATCGCAAGGCTTGCCGCCGACGATATCCCCGATTGCGGAACGGCATCTCGCGTCTATTTCGTCGACTATCTCTCCGTTCAGCCGGCCGTCTGTGATTCCAGAGGGGTTCTGGAGGAGGGCCTGGAATTCGTAGCCCATATCGTGCGCCATGGCGTTCCTGATCGAGGGAACGCCGCCGTTCGCGTTCCTGACCATGCTGTAAACCGATTCTTCGAGGAGCTCTCCTTCCGGAGCTTTGCCCAGGATGTGGAGCCCGTCCGCAATGAGGGCGTCCTTGATCTCCACGACATAATCGTAGATGTCCCCGGCTTTCCTGCCGATCTCGTCTGGATCGTCAGGGAGGTTGAGATCGGAATTCAGAGACAGCTTCCTGACGATCTCGGCGATCTTGGCATCAGTCTCTTTCACGCTCTCAGACATGTCGGTGGCGGTCGCCTTCATCCTCAGCTGAAGGACGGATTCCAGCTCGGCTATCTCATCGTATTCCTCGGCCCTGGTCATCGCAGGTATCATGTGCGTGACTACCGCCGCATACCCTCTGCGCTTGGCCTGCATCCCTTCTCCGGGGTTGTCGATGATGTACGGATAGATGTCTGGGAGGGCTTCGAGCACCGCGTCGGGGAAGCATTCGCGTGACAGCCCCACGCTCTTTCCCGGGAGCCATTCCTGGGTTCCGTGGGTGCCGACGTGTATGACCGCATCCGCCCCGAACGTATGTCTGAGCCATCTGTAGAATCCCAGATATTGGTGGGGCGGAGCGGAGTCTGGATCGTGATAGCTTTCAGAATCGCATTTACCGCGGTCCGGCTGGAATCCTACGAAGACGTTCCCGTCTATGAATCCTGGTATCAGCATTTCGTCGCCGATCGTATGCACGTCTCCGGGGGCCTTTCCCCAAGAGCTCTCAAGCTTCTCCCTTATGGAATCCGGCTCTCTCGAAAGCCATCTCTCATAATCGGATGCCGGGATCCTGTCGGCAGATCTGGATTCGATCTCCTCATCGGACAGCCATGATGTATCGTTGGTTATCCCGGATATGAGACGGTCGGTCAATTCCCTGCCGTTCTCCGGTATCCAGTCGAGATAATAGCCAGCGGCAGACAGGGACTTCAGAAGCTCAGCCACGCTTTCTAAGGTGTCCAATCCGGAGGCTCCGCCGGCAAGGTCGTTCCGCGGAGGATACATGTAAAGCAGAATCGCCACTTTCTTCTCGGAATTGTTTTTTCTGCCCAGCTGAGCCCACAGATAAGCCATGTCGGCGACCATGCTGCATCTCTCTTCAATGGGATGGTATCTGCGGCTGCCGTCTTCCTCAACCTCATAGCCCGCGATAGGCACCGAGATGATCTGGCCGTCGTATTCCGTGCTTACGACGTTCCCGGCGATCTCAGAGCTGGTGAACCCATAGGGGCTTGATCTCCACTTCTCCTCTGTGCCATACAGATGGGTCGCCTGGATGATCGGAATGCCAAGCCTCTCGAACATGTTGTCGTCGCACTTCTGCTCGAAAGCGTCCGCCTTCGGCCTCAGTGTCTGCGAGAAACCCATGGTCTGTATCGCGCAATCGACGGCCGGCTTCCCGTCTTTTATCAGATATCTGTCAATCAGGGCGCCTATTCCCATCGCTCCGATGTCATCGTCCGGATAGGTTCCCGTGAAGATCCCGATGGCATCAGCGCCGCGTTCCCTGAGCGCCTTTATCATTCCGTCGGGGCCGCCGCAATTGTTCGAGACCCAGAATCTTTGGTGGAAGAAGACGCATATCTTAGGTTTGGAGCCGTCCAAAGATGCGATCGCCTCGTCTATCGGGATGTAATGCCTCTCAGGGAGGTATGCGCCTTGGGCAGGCGGGATCTCGGGCTCCGGAAGCGCCGCATCCGCTCCTCCGAACTTGTTCAGAGCCCAAAGAAGAGCGGCCCTGTAATTGTTTTCTCCCCCTGGGACAACGTACCTTATCAGAAGCGCGAAATCATCGTCCGAGCCGGTGAATAGGCGGCGGTATTCGTTGGTAACGCGCCCTTCGCTGTCGCAGACCAGAAACGCGCAGATTCCGTTTTTGGTCAGCTCCTTCTCCAGCACCGGGAATTTTTTGAAATAAGTGACGTCCCCGTGGACCCTGATGAAGACCATGCCGCTTTCGCGAACATCGCCGAGTATTTTCCTGCTGAACAATACGTCCGCATCCATGTCGCAGGAATCTGCTCCCACGACCTCGACATCGTATCCTTCTTCGCGCAGCCTGATCGCGGCGCCATCGAAATCGTGCCCATGATTGGCTCCTATGGAAATGCTCACTATCTTCATGGTATCAATCCGTAAGGTCTTCGAGCCTCTCTTCCGCCATCTCCGAGAGCCTCTCCAGTTTCTCTTTCATATCGTCGTCGGCTTCCCACATGCCGCGCGATATCGCCTCGCCCAGACGGTCCAGTATCTCCGCGGCTGCATATGGGTTCTCCTTCTCCATCCAATCCCAGACGTCCTTGTCGAGGAGATATTTCTCCGCTATCCCGTCGTACATCCATTTGTCCATGACATCCGAGGTCGCGTCCATCCCGAAGGAGTGCTCGATGACGTTCACCATCTCGGCCGCTCCCCTGTATCCATGCCTTTTCATGCCTTCGATGTATTTCGGGTTCAGAAGCTTGCTGCGGAAGACGAACTTCATCTCCTCGCCGAGGCTGCGGAGCTTGGTCTTGTTCGGGTCGGAGCTGTCGCCCATGTATGATACGGAATCGCCGCCGTAAGCCTTCACGAACGCGTTCAATCCGCCCAGATATCCGTAGACGTCATCGATGTCTATCAGGTCTATCTCTCTGTCTGGCATGTTCTTGACTGTAGCCCCGACTTTGGAGAACCGCCTTACGAATTCGTCTTTCATCTGCCTCCCGAAGACTCCCTTGCCGTAGGCGTAGCTTCCCCATGCCACATAGGAATCAGCCAGATCCTTCATGGTCTGCCATCTGCTCGATTCTATCAGGTGGTTGACTCCCGGTCCGTATGCTCCGGGAGGGCAGCCGAATATCCTCACGGACGCGCGCATGCGTGCTTCATCCTCCGGTATCCCTTGGCTTATGCTTTCCACCAGATCTTTCCTCAGATTGGCCGCGATGGCGTTGTCCTCATCGGTCTCGTCCAAAGCCATGGCCATCTTCGCGGCATCGTCCAGAAGGTCTATCAGATTCGGGAACGCATCCCTGAACAATCCGGTGATGCGGACCGAGACGTCGACTCTGGGGCGCCCAAGCTCTTCAAGCGGGATGACTTCGAGGCCGGTTACCGACGGGCCGTCGGGAGACCAGATAGGTCTGATTCCCATCAGCCAGAGTATATACGCAACGTCATCGCCGCCGCTTTTGAATGTGTCTGTGGCCCATATGATGAATCCGATCTCCCTGGGGAATTCCCCTCTGTCGTCGATGTAGCGGGAGATCATCTGGTCTGCCATGTTCTTTCCGACCTCCCACGCCGAGCGGGTGGGGATCGTGTCGGGGTCGAGGCCGTAATAGTTCCTTCCTGTCGGAAGTATATGGGCGTTGCCGCGCGTGGGCGCTCCCGAGGGGCCAGGATAGACGTATCCTCCTGCCAGGGCGTCCATGACCGAAGTTATCTCGCCGGCGGTGCCTTCCAAAGCCGGATGCAGCCTGTCGCAGACGAACCTTGCCGAGACGACAAGCCCATCAGTGCAGTTCGGGAATTTCTCCCTGCAGATCCTTTCCGCTTCGTCAGGATCGAAACCGGAGAGGCGGATGCTTTCTATGAGCTCCATCGTGGCAGCGTCGGCGGCATCCAGATCCTTTCCTCTTTCGCCCATCGAATCAGCAACCGATTCCCTCAGCGAAGGGGCGCTTCCGTTGGCCATCCTCGTCATGGAGTAGATGAATTCGGTCATCAGATTGCCTTCGGGAACTTTGCCCAGCACATGCAATCCGTCTCTGATCAGAGCGTCCTTGGCCTCGTCTATCAGTTCGTGGAGCTTCCAGATCTTCTCCCTCAGATCGTCGATGCTCGCGTTCTCATCTAGTCCCAGATCTTCCAGCAGATTCTCTTCGCGGGCCGCCTCCAGAATCTCTTCGAGAACGGCGTTCTTTCTGGGAGCCGTCCCGACGCCCATCGACACGTACTCCTGGATAAGGGAATCCAACCTGAGCATCCCGTCATGCAGCCCGGCTCTGGCCATCGTGGCGTTGAGATGCCCCACCAGAACCGCTTCGGAGCGTCTCTTCGCCTGCAGCCCTTCGCCCGGGTCGTCGATCATATACGGGTAGATATTCGGGATGGAATCCAGGATGACATCCGGATAGCATTTCCCGGAGAGCGCAGACGCCCTTCCCGGGAGCCATTCCAAGGTGCCATGCGTCCCCATGTGTATCACGGCATCCGCTCCGAAGGATCTGTTCAGCCATCTGTAGAACGCCAAGTACTGATGGTGAGGAGGGAGGACCGGATCGTGGCACAGCTCATCGGCTCCTTGGCCCCATCCTCTTGGAGGCTGCAAGGTCACTATCGCATTTCCGCATACGAATCCGGGAACTATCATCTTCCCTTTGGCCGATGCGACGCATCCCGGGGCTTTCCCCCAGCGATCCTCCATCCTATCTCTGTCGAACGCAGGGATCTCCCCGTACCAGCTGGCGTATTCCTTTTCGGATATGGCCGCAGGGGCCTTCTCAGCTATCTCTTGGTCACTCCTATTTCCGAAATCGTATGTGATCCCGGCGAGAATCCTGTCCATGAGCTCTCTGGAGTCCTCCGGCACTTCGCCCAGGGAATATCCCGCATCCCTCATCGCCTTCAGCAGAGACACGACGCTGGCCGGCGCATCCAAAGGCCCGGCGTTTCCTATGCGTTCGGACCCGGGGCTGACTTGGTACATGATAATCGCCACCTTTCTGTCGGCAGCTTTTTTCCTGCCCAATTGGGCCCAATTGCATGCCAATCTGCAGATGTGTTCAACTCTATCCGGAATCGGATCCGCTTTCTTCACGCCGGATTTTGTTTCCGCGTATGGGACGCCGATGATCTGGCCGTCCAATTCTGGCCAGCATACCATCGCTTTCAGGTCGCCTTTGACGGGGCCGTCGGCTGTTATCTCGTAGTCGGGGAAAGAGCCGGAGTATGTCATCACCTGGATCGCCGGCACTCCCAGCAATTTTCCGAAGAAATTCTTGTCAGGGGGGACATCAGCCGAGGCCGCGGATGGCATCAGCTGCGAGAACGGAGAGCACACGAGCAGCACGTCGATCAGCGGTCTGCCGTTCACTACGAAGTATTCTTCTGCCACATCCGCAGCAGGCCTGTTCTCGGAGACCGATCCGGCGGAAGGCGTGTAGAATACCGGGATGGCGCCCATGCCACGGGATTCCAACCCATCGACGAGAGCGTCCACGTGGCTCAGGTTCCCGTAGAGCCATAGATTCGAAGGGAAAAGAATCCCCGCGACGGGCCCTTCCTTCAGCGATCCGAGGTATTCCTCTTTCGTTATGTCCTTGGGGAATCCAGCATGATATATGCCGTCGGCTCTGTTCACAATTGGCTCAGGCACATCTATCTCATCCCCGGTCATCATCCGGTAAGCGTACAGGAGAAGGGCGCGATCGTTTTCCTTGCCCTTGAGGTCTGCATACCGGGACATAGAGATGAAATCCTTGTCGTCCCCGGCGAAAAGGTCCCGGTACATCAGGCGAACTTCCGGGTTTTTAGAATGGAAAAGGACCAAACCTTCGCATTTTCTCAGAGTTTTCTCATACTCGGGGAACCTTGAGAATTTAGACGGGTCAGCCATGCACCTTATGAAAACGATGTCGGCTTCGACAGTGTCTTCCACAAGCCTGTGGTATGTCAGAGGATCCGATTCCACGGCATCATGGTTGTATCCGCTGGCCCATACGTCTATGCCAGATTCTCTGATGTCCGCAGCCAAATCCGGGAAAATGGATGCGTCCATCGACTGAATGGAAAGGAATACCGCTTTCATCTGAATCCTCCGCTCCGCCCCATCTTGGATGGGATGCGCTCAGCCTTGGATTGTGGACGACCTTTATATTATATCGGAGATTATATCCAACGTTTAAGGGGGATCGTTTGAGCCGCAGAAACGCAGTTTTTCCGTTCGTCGACATAGTCGGCCAGGAAGAGATGAAGAGAGCGCTTATTTTGAATGTCATAGACCCCGGGATAGGCGGCGTACTCCTGAAAGGGGAGAAAGGGACGGCCAAATCCACTTCGGTGAGATCTTTGGGCGGGGTTCTCCCCCGCAGAAAGGTTTCGGCGGGGTGCATGTTCCGCTGCGACCCATCCGATCCGGACTCCATGTGCGAATCGTGCAGGAAAAAGTTCGAGGAAGGGACGCTAAGAATCGAGGAGACCACTATGGAGGTTGTCGAGCTGCCTCTCGGGGCCACCGAAGACAGAGTCGCAGGGACCATCGACATAGAGCACGCGCTCAAAACCGGCGAGAAAAGGTTTGAGCCAGGGGTTCTAGCGCGCGCCAACGGGAATCTGCTGTACATCGACGAGGTCAACCTTTTGGACGACCACATCGTAGATATGCTGTTGGATTCCGCTGCTATGGGCGTCAATTACGTGGAAAGGGAAGGCATTTCGTTCTCCCACCCTTCCAGATTCGTGCTGGTGGGGACTATGAATCCCGAGGAAGGGGATCTCAGGCCTCAGCTTTTGGATAGGTTCGGCTTATCCGTGGATATCAAGGGGGAGCATGACCCGAAGATCAGGGCGGAAATCGTGAGAAGAAGGCTGGAATACGACGATTCCCCAGAAAAATACGTCAGTTCCAAGTCTGAAGAGACTGAGAATCTCCGTTCGCGCATCTCAGATGCCATTTCCCGCGTGCGCTCGGTGAATATGGGTCCGGAAGTTCTTGACGGCGTCGTGAGCGTCACCTCCCATTTCGGCATAGACGGCCACAGAGCCGACATAGTCATGATGAAAGCGGCCAGAGCCAACGCGGCTTTCGAAGGGAGGGATCGCATAATCTCCGACGACATAATCTCCGTCGCCGGTTTGGTGCTTTCGCATCGCATGAGGAGGCGCCCATTCGAGGATTCTTCAATCGACCGCGAGGAACTCAGCAGATGTCTGGAAAGTCTCTGACCTATCCTTTCTCTGCCGTTTTTGGCATGGATGCGGCCAAGGACGCCCTGAAATGCGTCGCATGCAGCAGGAACATCCGCACAGCGCTGATCAGAGGCCCTTCCGGGACCGCCAAAACAGTCCTCTGCCGGTCTCTCGGCGGCCTGACAGGGAAAGCGGCAGTCAACATCCCGTCCAATGTGGATGAGGGGAGGCTGTTCGGCTCCGTTGATATGGGGCATCTTCTGGATTCGGGAGAGGTGCGCCTCGAGAAAGGGCTCATAGCCGAGGCGAACGGAGGATTCGCGTTCGTGGACGACATCAATCTGATGGACGAGAAGCTGGCGATATCGCTCCTCGACGCGGTCATATCGGGTTCTATCAGGACCGAGCGCGACGGGGTCTCCGACGTCTCGGAGGTTGACGTCACTTTGGTGGCCACGATGAATCCTGATGAGCGCGAGATGAGCGAGCATCTTCTGGATCGCTTCGACATATGCGTGGTGGTTTCCTCCCAGGACGACGCGGAATCCAGGAAAGAAATACTGTCGCGTCGCATATCCTTCGACGATGGAAGCGAAGGATTCGGCGCTTCATTCGAGGAAGACCAGGAGAAGGAGCGCGCTTCGATTTCCTATGCAGAAGAGATCGTCCCTTTGGTCGAGATCTCCGATGAGCTCCGCCTGATTATCTCAGAGCTTTGCGACAGGCTCGGCGCGGAAGGCATCCGCGGAGATATCGCCGTGACGAACGTCGCCATCGCTTTGGCCGCGTTGGACAGGAGGGACAAAGTCACCAGGAAGGACGTCGAGCGCGCCACGGCCATGTGCCTGGTCCACAGGAGAAAATACGATCAGCCTCCGCCGGAGAGCCCTCCGCCAGAGGAAGAGGATAGCGAAGAGCCTCCCGATGATGGGGACGAGCCAGATCAGCCCCCGCCCCAAGATCCGCCACAAGACGGAGAACAGGAGGAGCATGATGACAATCGCGAGGAGCAGTCCGAGACTCCGTTGGAGCTCCCCCGTCTGGATGACATGATGTTCGAGGTCGGCCGCCAGTTCAGGGTCATAGATTATATGGGGAAAGGTAAAGCTCCGCGCAAACAGTCCGGAAGCAGGAAAGGGCGCCGCTCGGAGATGGAATGCAAAGGCGCATCAGGGAGGCAGGTATCGTCCAGAATTCCCGACGGTAAGACGCAGGACATCGCGCTGGGAGCGACGATAAGGGCGGCCGCATTGTCGCATAAGGGCCAAGGGTCCGGCGATATGCGCATAGAGGTCCGCGATTCCGACATCAGAGAGAAAGTCAGAAGGGTCCGCGCAGGGTGCACCGTCATGTTCGTCGTGGATGCCAGCGGATCCATAGGGGCGAGAAGGAGGATGGCCGCCGTCAAAGGCGCCGTGCTTTCCATGCTGAAGGACAGCTATGTGAAGCGCGACAGAGTCGGTCTCATGATATTCAGGAGGAGGTCCGCCGAAGTGCTTCTCCCGCCCACCAGGTCAGTGGAATACGGATACAAGCTTCTGGAGGACATACCTACGGGAGGCAGGACTCCCCTGTCGGCGGCGCTGATCTCCGTGGAAGAGTACATGACATCCTATTCGAGAACGCATCCCGGCGAGAGATGCTTCATAGTCCTGATGACCGACGGGAGATCCAACGTGGCGTCCACAGAAGGCGCCGACCCCAACAAAGAGGCCAGGGAAATCGCGGATTCCATCAGCATACCGGGGACCCAATGGATAGTGGTCAACACCGGAAACGGATTCAGGCTTTTCGACAGCGCATCGGAGCTGGCATCGCATCTGGATGCGCTGTATTTCGATCTGGAGGAGCTGGATGCCGACGCGCTTTCCGCGAGCGTAAGAACGGCCGCCAATATGTGAGAATCGAAAACAAAAAATGGGGGGCTATCCCCCCAAAGATTTCATTCCGCGGTGTATACCGCAATTACGGTGACGTTGTTGTCGTCGCCTTTCTTGTATTGCCATTCGCCGGTGTACCCGGGCTTCGAAGGCACTTCAGGGATGACGGATTTGTCGTCTTCCGCGGTCATGACTGCTTCCGCATATTTCTCGCCGTCCACGAAGAATGACATGCGGTATTCGATAGGCGTGTACACAGCGACCATATCTCCGGTATCGGCGCCGGTCTGCTCGTATTCCCATCTGCCTTCATAATCCTCTTTCTTCGGAACAGGAGGCACGTTTTTGATGTCTTCCTCGCTGGTGATCAGTTTCTCGCCGCATTTCTTCCCGTCGACATAGAATGTGAGGAGGATCCCTTCCTCTTCATCCGAGTCGGAGCAGCATCCTTCCTCGATCGGTGTGTAGAGGGCGTCTATCCTTGCGGAAGTGCCGTCAACGACGGTGTATACCCACTCTCCGGTGTATCCTTCCTTGGGAGGGACATTCGGGAGCGCTATCTTCTCAGAGGAGACAGATTTGAGTTCGCAATATTTGTTGTCGTCAACGAAGAATACCAGATCATATTCCACAGGCTTGTAGACGGCGTCCACTCTGATCTTCCCGTCTGAGACGTTTTCGTATTGCCATTCCCCATCGAAATCCTCTTTGGCGGGAATCTCCGGGACATCGTTGTGTATGTTCGGCGCCAGAGTCCTTTCGGCGATCTTCTTGCCGTCGGCGTAGAATTCCGCCTCATAAGTCTTGGGGAAATACATGGCATCAATTCTGGCGGTGTTGCCATCGATCACCGTATAAGCCCACTCGCCTGTGTAATCCTCCTTGGCGGGGACCGCAGGAAGGGTGATGCTCTCTCCGACCGAGACTTTCATTTCGTCGATCAGATCGTTGTCGACGAAGAACATGAGGTCGTATACTTTAGGGGAATACAGGGCATCGACCCTGACCTTTCCCTCATCTTCGATCTCGTAAATCCATTCGCCCGCGTAATCCTCCTTTGCGGGGACTTCCGGGATGTCTTCGCATGAGCATACGGACAGGGTCTTTTCCGCGACTTTCTGCCCATCGGCGTAGAACTCGGCGACGTACTCTATGGGGCGGTACATGGCGTCGATGCGGACCTCGTTGCCGTCGATGATGGTGTATTCCCACTCTCCGACGTAGTCCTCTTTCTGCGGAACCGGCGGAACTTCGATCTTATCCTCTGCGGACGCCTTCATCTCGCAGTATTTGGCATCGTCGACGAAGAAGACGAGGTCATATGCGATAGGGACATAGACGGCGGTTACGGTGACGTCATTTCCGTCCTGCTCGTACTGCCATTCAGCGGCAAAATCTTCTTTCTCCGGAATCGGCGGTATTTTGTAGGAATCATCTTCGGAAGACATCTGGACTTCGGAAATCACTTTGCCATCGGCAACGAATCTGACGTTGTAGGTCTCGCTGTCATCCTCCGGTTCTTCTGGAAGCGCTTTACCGATGAGGGCTTCGATTTTTTTCTTGGCATCCGTCAGTTTGGAATCTTTCTCTGCTACCAGGCTCTCCAGCTTTTTGATGGCAACGTTCTTGCTTTCCACTTCGGCTTCCTTGGACGCCAATTTTTCTTTGGTGAGATTGAGCGACTCCACGAGAGAGGCCGCTTCCTTCTCTTTTGACAGAAGTTTTTCTTCCAGGGATTTCAGTTTCCCTTTCAGGGATCCGATTTGGGAATCGAGCGCGGATGAGCCGGACTCAGCCGATCCCAATCCTGCTTTAGCCTCGGAAAGGGCGTCTTTCGCCGTGTCGGCAGCTTTGGATTTGATTTCGGATTCGGCTTTGCTAGCCGCTTTCTTCAGAGCCTCGTTCGAGTTCTTCAGATCCTTGATCTCAGCTTCTTTCTTGCCCAATTCGTCTTGGAGCTCGGATTTGGCGGCGGCGGCTTTCTTTTGGAATTGTATCAGTTCGTTCTGAGCGTCTTTCATCAGATCGTTGGACGCTTTGAGCTGGGATTCCTTTTCGGCGAGATTTTTCTTCAGCTCATTTATCAGTTTGGTCTTACCGAAAATCATGATATCACAGGGGAGAGAATTGCATAGCGCGGTCGTTAAGGCGTTTGGCGGTCGTCAGATAAGGTTCTGCTGTCGATTGGTACGCAACCAGAATCGAAACGGTTTCGGAGAATTTTGGGGATTTAGCGGGGGCAGAAACGAGAATTGCGCTGGGTTTCTCGTTTTCCGTCAAGGCGCTTGGGACAGCTAGCGACACCATTGAAACGATGGCAAAAATTAAAGCTAACAAGCGCCCGATTATCACGAGTTTGTAATCACCTAGCGCATAGTATATACTTTCGGTCCCTTAGACGGTTCAGAAATGCGGCGGAGCGCCAGAGAGCGCCGTCAGATGCGTTCTCTGGCCTTTCCGCTCATTCCCACTCTATGGTGGCGCAGGGTTTGGGCGAGAGGTCGTAAAGGACGCGGTTGACGCCTTTGACCTCCGAAAGGATGCGATCGGTGATGGTTTTCAGAAGAGGATATGGAATCTCCTCGATTGTCGCGGACATGGCATCCTTGGTGTTTATGGCGCGGATGACGACCGGCCAATCCCAGCACCGCTCGCCCTCTCTCACGCCGGTCGAGCGATAGTCAGGAACCACAGTGAAATACTGCCACACTTTGCCCTCCAATCCGGCTTTGGAGAATTCTTCGCGGAGGATGGCGTCGGATTCGCGGACGGCCTCGAGCCTTTCGCGAGTGATGGCTCCCGTGCACCTGACACCCAATCCCGGGCCGGGGAATGGCTGGCGATAGACCATGCTGTCCGGGAGCCCAAGTTCTTTGCCGACGACGCGGACCTCGTCTTTGTAAAGGAATTTGACGGGTTCGCAAAGTTCGAATCCCAGATCTTCGGGAAGGCCTCCCACATTGTGGTGGGCTTTCACGCCTTTGCTTTCGATGATGTCAGGGTAGATAGTGCCCTGGGCGAGGAATTTGACGCCCTCCAATTTGCGGGCCTCCTCCTCGAACACGCGGATGAATTCAGCTCCGATGATTTTCCTTTTCTGCTCCGGATCGGATACGCCCTCAAGCTTTCCGAGGAAGCGATCCGTGGCATCGATGTATATGAGGTTCGCGTCCATCTGGTCGCGGAACACTTTGACCACCTGCTCCGGCTCTCCCTTTCTGAGAAGGCCGTGGTTCACGTGTATGCATGTCAGCTGCTTGCCGACGGCTTTGATAAGAAGCGCGGCGACGACCGAGGAATCGACGCCGCCGGACAGCGCCAGGATGACGTTTCCGCTGCCTATCTGTTTCCTGAGGCTCTCAACCGCTTCCGATATGAATCCCTTCGCCAGAGCGGGAGAGGTTATGCGTTCCATGGATTCGGGGCGCTTATTGCTGTCCATCAGAATCTTCTCCTATTTCGACGCCTCCGATGAGGCTGATGGCGGGGCATCGCTTTTGCCATTTTTAATACTGTTCGGGCTTTCGGAACGGAGTCTCCGTGACCTCATCTCTTGGTCACTCTGGTCGTCTCAGGGAAAGACGTCATGTTGGTTTCAAGGCCGTCCGGGATGCTTGCTTCCGTCAGCGACGAGCATTCTCCGAAGACCCATGTGCCTATCTTTCTGACGCTGTCGGGCAGGAAGATCGATCTCAGAGACGCGCATCCCATGAACGAATATTTTCCCAAAGAAACTAGATTTTGCCCTAATTCGGCTGATCCGAGCTCGGAGCATCCTCTGAATGCGTCATCTCCGATCTCGATCACCGATCCCATGGACACCGATTTTATCCCTTCGCAATCGGAGAACGCGGCTTTGCCTATGATTTCGACTCCATTCGGAACTTCGAAGCTCCCGGAGATGCCGCCCGGGAACCTTATCAGCGTCTTCCCGTCTTTGCTGTACAGCACGCCTCCTTCGGAAGAGAAATGGGCGCTCCCTGCCGCAACCGTTATGGAACCGAGAGAATCGCACTGCCCGAAAGCATATTCCCCCATGGATTCCAGCGATGCGGGGAGTTCGATTGTTTTGAGTCCGGAGCATTCGGTGAATGCCGAGGTTCCTATCGATGTCACTCCATCCGGGATGGATACTGACTCGATTTTTCCGCATCCCCAGAAGGCGCTGTCAGCTATCTTTTCCGTTCCGGAATCGATGTCCACGTGTCCAGAGATCGCGCCCGGGACATGGAGAAGGGATTTCCCATCGGCGCTGTAGATGATGCCGTCGGGGTTCGATCTGAATTTGGCGCATCCCTTCCCGAGTTCTATCGATTCGAGCTGCGGGCAATCCCTGAAGGCTCCCGCTCCGATGTAATCAATCTCAGGCGGTATGCTGACTGATCTGAGCCTTTCGCATCCCTCAAAAGCGTTGGCTCCTATGCTGGATATGGTTTTCGGGAGGATGATCGATACTCCAGCCGTCCTTCTGAATGCGTTCTCGCCTATGCCGGTGACCGTTCCTTCGACTCTGCCCATGCGGACCTTTTCCGGAACGCGGATTTCCGTCTCCTCTCCGACGTATTTTGCCAGAAAATATGCGTTTCTTACGGAAGGCATCGGCCTGAAAACAAACCCGGCGCCTCCGATGTAAGCGTTGTTCCCTGCGTTCTTGATCGTCAGGGCCGAATCATCCTGCGTTTTCTCCGGTTTCTTTTTCGGGCCGTGGATGGCCTCCCTCATGTCTCTGACCAGGGACCTCACAACTCCCTTCTCAAGCGACAGCTCGTCGGATATCCTGGAGATGGCCACCTCCGAGACGGCAGAATCTTCGGCGCCGATGGCTTCGGCCAATTCATCGCGGGCCCCAGACACCATGTATCCCACCAATTTGATGTCCTTTCCATTGAACCCGGCTTTTTCCATGGCTTCGGGAAGGCCATCGAGGCTCCTCACGGCGCCCTCAATGCTTCTGAAAAGTTTCTTTCTGTCCATGCCGCAGTGAACGCCATCACATTTTAGGTTCTTTCTCTTCCGAGAAGTTTATGGAAGCAGCGATCGTTCGAGAGTCATCTCCACATTCGTGGGAAACGCCTCTTTGCCGACGTCTACGCCGAAAGGCATGGACACCGCGGATAGGCGCGAGCATCCTGAGAAAGCCCCTTGGCCTATCTCTTCTACGGTCTCCGGCAATTCCACGGTCGTGATGGACGAGCATCCTCTGAAAGCGTTGTCCCCTATGGATTTGACGCCGTTCCCGAACGATACCACTCTTATTCCAGAGCACCCTTCGAACGCCGAATCTTCGATGGACGACGTCGAGCAGGGGATGGAGACCGAGATGAGTTTGGAGCATCCCTCAAAAGCGTTCATGTGTATCGTTTTGACAGTATCGGGGATCTCCAACGCGCCGACGATGCTGTTGGGCGCTTTGAAGACCTCTGTTACCTTAGAATCGTACAGAATCCCTTGGAGATCGGAGCGATAATGTTCGTTGCGCGGATCGACGTAGAGGAGAGCCAGCCTTCCGCATCCGGTGAACGCCCTGTCCCCTATTCTCCTGACGCTATCCGGTATTTTGATCCCGGTGACATTTCTGCACCCAGAAAAAGCTCCTCCGGCAATCTCTTTGACCCCGGGAGGCACGTTCACGCCGCCTTCCATGGCGTAAGGCACGCGGAAAAGGCGCTCCATGTCGGAGTCATAAAGCATTCCTGAGGAATCGGATTCGTATCTTCCTTTCCCTTTTTCGACGGCGAACTCCTTCAGTTTGGTGCATCCTTCGAAAGCATATCTGCCAATTACTTCGGGGCTGTTCTTCATGCGGACCTTTTCAAGTCCGGAGCAGCCGCGGAAAGCTTCGCCGCGTATGTTTCTGATTCCTTTCGGGATCTCAATCTCTTTGAGGCCGGTGCATCCCTCGAAAGCGAGGTTCTCAATGGTCTCGATAGAATCGGGAAGCTCGATGGAGCAAAGGGAAGCGCATCCAGAAAACGCTTTTTGGCCTATTTCGGTTATCGTATACCGTTTTTTCGCCACGGAGATGCTGTCTGGTATGGCGCACGAGGATTTGCCCCCGATGTATTTCGCTATCCGCACTTTCTCTTCGCCCTCGATCAGCTGGTATATGACCTTTCCGATCTCGGCGGCATTGCTCATCTCGGGGTCAGAACCGCTCTCAAGAACGAGATCTTCGAATCTTTTGGCTGAATGTCTGTCGAATAGCATGCGAACTCTGGGCTCCGAACAGGCTTTGAAGACCGTAAGCCCATTACGCTTTAAAAATTGCGATATAAAAAATGGTTGCCCCCTCCATCGGGGGCGGGAAAAATCATCCGGAAATGTCTGCGAGGTCCGAATTCTTCGTTTCTCTGCCGAATATGGCGACGACGACGGCTACGGCGATGAAGCATGCGGTGAGGACCGCGAATACCATCATGAAACCGACGTCCTTATCGTACAGCCCATACAGCGCCGGAACTATGAACGGTGCAATGAACGCACCGACGCGGCCGAAAGCAGATGCCCATCCGGATCCTGATGCGCGGACGTCGGTGGGATAGACCTCCGGCGTGTACGAGTATACGCATCCCCACGCCCCGAGGGCGAAGAAATACAGCAGGCAGCCTGAGGCTAGGACGGCATCTTCCGATCCGGCGTGCCCGAACAGCCATGACGCCAGAGCCGTACCCAGGAAATACACGATCATGATGGGCTTGCGTCCGACGCGTTCCACGAGGTATGCAGCGCTGAAATAGCCCGGAAGCTGTGCGATGCACATGATAAGGGTGAATCCCAGGCTTCTGACCATGTCGAAGCCCCTTTCGACCAGCAGGGAAGGCGTCCAAAGGACGAATCCGTAATAGCCGAAGTTGATCCCGAACCAGATAACCCAGAGGACGGCGGTGCTGCGGAGATTCCCGCGGCTCCAGAGCAGTCTGAAGGAATCCGCCCATCCCATCTTTTTCTCCGCGAGATCTTCGGGGCCCGCGTCCACAGTTTTCACGCCAGCCTCCTTCTCGAGTTTGGCGACTATATCGTTGGCTTCGGAATGGCGCCCTTTGATCTCCAGATATCTGGGGGATTCTGGAACAGCGTATCTCAGCACGGCCGCGAACAGAGCGGGCAGAGCTCCGACGAAGAATGCTATGCGCCATCCATACGGCGGGATGACAAGGAAAGCGACCAGATTGGCTGCGATCCATCCCCATGCCCAGAAGCTCTCCAGCAATACGACGTTCCTTCCGCGGCAGCGGGCGGGGGACATCTCCGTTATGTAAGCCGAAGCGGTCGGGAGCTCTCCGCCCAGGCCGAATCCCGTTATGAAGCGGCATACGATCAGCATCCAGTACTCGGTGCAGAGGCCGCACAGAGCGCTTCCTATCGAATAAAGGAGAAGGGTGATAGTGATGACTTTGCGTCTGCCCCATCTGTCTGCGATGTTGCCTGAGAGGGCGGCGCCCAGAATCATTCCGAATGTCCCCGAGCTCATGAGCCAGCTTTTTTCGTAGGCTGAGAGGCCCCAATCATTGCCTATGGCGGTCAAAACGCCGCTTACCATGCCCTGGTCCATCGCGTCGAACATCCATCCGATGCCTATGATCAGCAGGATGATCCATGACGTGCGGGTCATTGGAAGGGATTCCAAGCGCTGGGAGATGCTTGCCATTTCAAACCTGACGGCAATTCCCGACTCGGAATTAAAAGTATCTCAAATTACAGCCATTTTTCATCGTAGAATATCATCGAGATTGGTTTACCATCTCTTTGGACGAAAGAATTGATAAGCGGTTTGCGGGGTCCTGCCCCAAGCGATCATCCGAGGTTCTCGACTATTTCCGCGTCCGGAGCGTTTCTGCGGATGGATTCTATGCCGTTCTTGGCGCTGGCAAGGGCTTTGTACCCTTGGCTGGCGAGTATGGGCTGCCCATTCTTGGCGCAGAGCCTGAATCTGAACTCTCCCGCTTTGTCGGCATAAATTTCCCATTTCGGATATTTCTTAGCCTCAAAACCTTTGGAAGTTTGGTCCTCTATCTCAGAGCCTAAGTTTTTTCTGATAGATTCGATCCCTTTCTTCGCGGACGGGATCGATGCATATACCTGCGACGTGCAGATGACCTGCCCGTTCCCGGCGACCAGGTTGAACACGAACCCATCGTTTTTGGATTTCTTGATGACGAATTTTCCCATGGGAATCATTTTTCGATTCTCATATGAGGATATAAAACAATCTAAAATAATTGGAGGATAAAAATATCATTTATTTTATAATTTTATCCCATCTTCTATACAGATTATGCTCTGCGCCAATTTGGTCGAGGCATCTGCCGACCACTATGTCCACTATATCGGAAACGGTCTCCGGTTTCGGATAGAATCCCGGGTTCGCATCCATTATGACCACTCCCAGCCTGGCCAATTTCAGCTCATTCTCCAGCATTATGGCGCTTTTTGGAGATTCTCTGACCATAAGAATCAGTTTTCTGCCCTCTTTGATGGATACCGAAGCCGCTCTGGTGATGAGGGTGTCAGCTATCCCGTTCGCAATTTTGGCTACCGTCGATTCGCTGCACGGAGCGACGATCATGGCGTCGTAGCGGCAGCTTCCTGAAGCCGGTGGAGCGAACAGATCGCCGTCTGAATATGTGTTGGCGGCATGCCCGCTCAGAATCGACGCTTCCATCCCGGTTTCGGCGGGGAAAATCGCTTTGGCCGTCTCAGAAACGATGAGATCTTTCTCTCCGTCCAGAGTTTCCATGAGGCGGAGGGCGTAGAGCGATCCGGATGCGCCGCTGACGGCAACGATGTATCTCACGGAGAAGGCGATGTCAATCTAGATAAAAGAGATTATGAGGGGTCCGCAGCGGGAACGCCCTCAATAAGCCCCTCTGAAGGAGTAGATGCGGTATGTCATGTACAATCCCACTGCCAATGTGATTAATCCCAAGGGGAAAAGCACCAGAGAAAGCGCCGAAGCGATAAGGCAAAGGATCATCGCGGCAGGATAGACATTCCCGTTCTTGATGCAATAGGATGACAGGATGGCGCAGATGCCGCTGGCGATGATTATGATGCCCTCTATGAGCGCAGACATCTTCAGAGCATCCAGATCCATGTCGAATGTCGTGCCGTACATTTCCATCGCCTGCTCCCACATCTCGGAAGTCAGCATCATCGACCCCAAAACGGCCAGCAGCCCGAATATGGTCGCGATGACTCCGTATATGAGAATAAGGATGCGCGTGCTGTCGAGCCCGCCAGGGGTGCTTTGATGGCTTTCATGCGCGTAAGGATTCTCAGACCCGTCGATCGACGTCCCGCAATCGGGGCAGAACTTGGACCCTTCCGGTATCACAGCCCCGCAATGCGTGCAGAATGAGTTGTCGATAGCCATAATCCCTCCAAAATCTATACGATATTTATCTATTGTCAACTGACCTAAGAGAACCCATTAAATATAGGCAATAGATTGTCAGAAGCACGGATATCAAAGGATGACGGTTGTTCATTCTTTGCCGTGGGGGGTGTTGCATCTCCAGGCCGTACGGGGGCTGGTGCCGAACGTGCGGAGCAGGATTATCAGTAATATGCTATTTCTAGCAACGCTTATATATCAATTCCAGAATACACCCTTGATATTGCCCCACACGGCAATCAGAGGTATTAAAATGGTAACCGTCTACGATGTTCCTGCCGAACAGCTCATACTCAGGACGGCCCAGAAGCTCAAGGAGAACTCCAACATCGTTCCCCCTGAGTGGGCAGAGTTCGCTAAGACTGGCAGGCACACTGAGAGAGCCCCGTCCCAGGACGACTGGTGGTACACTAGGGCCGCATCTATCCTGAGGAAACTCTATGTGAAAGGTCCGATGGGATCCTCCAAGCTCGCGGCCGAATACGGCGGATACGCCGACAAAGGTTCTATGCCCAACAAGGCCGTCAAAGGAAGCCGCAACATCGCCAGAAAATGCATGCAGCAGCTCGAGGCGGCGGGATTCCTCGTTTCGAAAGAGAAGGAAGGTCGCTCAATCAGCCCCTCCGGGCAGTCCTTACTGGACAATGCCGCGAAAGAGGTTTACGACGAGATGACAGCCTGAGGGAGGTATCGGCATGGATGACCCTGAATTGGCAGCGCTCAGACAGAAAAGGCTCATGGAACTGCAGCAGCAGGCCCAGAGTCAGGCCGCCCAAGAGGAGCAGGCCAAAAGAGCCGAGACGCAGAGGCAATCTGTATTGAGGCAGATTTTGTCCCCCGAAGCCAGAGACAGGCTCGCGAACATCAGGCTTGCCAACCCCCAGTTGGCAGAGTCGGTTGAGATGCAGCTTATCCAGCTCGCACAGAGCGGAAGACTCAGGGGTGTCATAGACGACGCCATGCTGAAGAACATCCTTGCGCAGATCATTCCCCAGAAGAGGGAGATCACCATAGAGAGGAGATAATCATGTCAAGCACAAAGCCCCCCGCGATGAAGACAAGGCTTAACAAGAAGATCAAGCAGAACCGCCGCGTTCCCGCTTGGGTCATGATGAGAACGAACAGGCAGTTCCTCCGCCACCCCAAGAGAAGGTCGTGGCGCATGAGCAAACTTAAGGAGTGATTCCAATGGCAGATGAGATCGAGAGGAAGATCGTCGTCCCTCTGAGGAAGGCCAAGATGGCTCCCCGCACCCGCAGGACCAACCGCGCCGTCAAAGAGGTCAGGACTTTCATCGCCAGGCACATGAAGACCGGCGAAGACAAAGTTTGGATCGACGCCAGCGTCAACGAGAAGCTTTGGGAGAACGGAATTCGCAACCCCCCTTCCAAGATCACCGTCAAGGCCGTCAAATACGACGACGGACTTGTCGAAGTTTCCCTTACCGAGTGATCTATATGATGAGGCTCTCGCGCTGCGGCGGCAATCCCAACATAGGCGTGTTCGCGTCGGCCAACGAGAGCCTCTCTTTCGTCGCCGAGAATTCGTCGCCCGAATTCTTGAGGGACATCGAAGAGGCCCTCGGCGTGCGCACCGTGACTTTGACGGTCTCGGGTTCGTACGTCGTCGGCTCTCTGGTCGCAATGAATTCCAACGGGGCGGTGGTCACCGGGCTCGTAGAAGAGGATGAGTTCAGCAGGATGGTTTCGCAGATTCCCTGCATGAAGCTGTCAGAAGCCCTCAACGCCGCGGGAAACAACATACTCGTCAACGACAAAGGGGCAATCGTGCATCCCGGATATTCCGACGAAACCGTAAGGTCGCTGGAAGATTTCCTCGGGGTCGAATGCGTCAGGTCCGCCATCGCGGGATGCGACACGGTGGGATCCGTATGCGTCGCCACCAACAAGGGATGCGTCTGCCACGCCGACGCTTCCGACGACGATCTGGCTCTCATAGCCGACGTCCTGAAGGTGGAACCTCTCAGAGCTTCGGTTAACCGCGGCTCGCGGATGGTCGGGGCCGGGCTTGTCGCCAATTCCAACGGCGCCGTCGTCGGCGATGACTCCACGCCTATCGAGCTGGGGAAAATCGAGGACGGGCTCGTCCTGTACTGAGGATCGGCTCGGAAGGGCCCATCCTTTTCTTTTTTCAGCGGTCGAAGACCCAGCATTCCTTCATTTCAGTCAGGTCGTCGGAGGCGACGTCTATCTCGTTGCCGACATAGTCGACGTAATCCTCGGGCATCATCTCCAAGAAATCGTCAAGCGGAGTGATCGGCAGCGTCAGCCCTCCGACCCTGTAATGCATGGGGATTATTATGTTGGGGTTCACGATCTCTATGAATCTGCGGACCTCAGGCAGGACCATCGTGAAGACCTCGCCGGTCGGAACCATCAATATGTCGGCGCCTTTGATCTTGGATAAGACGCTGTCGTCCGGGATGCAGCCCAGATCGCCGCAATGGCAGATTCTGAGGCCTTCCATCTCGAACAGATACATCATGTTGATGCCTCTTTCGCTGCCCTGAGAGGTGTCGTGGTAGGTCTTCAGGCCCTCAAATTCCATGCCTCTGGCTTCAAAAATGCCTTCTTTGGCCATTATATCGGTATGTTTCCCGCCGATTATCCAGGCTGCCCTATGATCGTAATGGTCGTGCGTCATCAGAACTACATCGGCGGATGCCGCCGGAGGCTTTATGCCAAGGGAACGCCCATCGTGCGGGTCTATGATTATCGTACGCTCGGCATCCCCCAACTCAAAGCAGGCATGCCCGTGCCATCTGATACGCATGGGGCCTAATCATTGGGTTCCCTTAATAACTCTTACCGCCCGGTTCGATAGCATCCATCGCTATCAATAATAATCCAAACCACATTCGCGTTGTTATGAGGAAGGTTCTGGTTCTTGCGGTGGACAGGGACAACGACTTCGGCGGAAAGGGGAAGGTCCAAACGCCCGTAGTCGGCATCAACAGGTGCAAAGAAGCCGCCGCCGCATTGGGTATCGCGGACCCAGAAGATTCAGACACCAACGCCCTCTATGCCGCGATAAAGGTATGCCTGGAAATCCGCGACGATGGCGGCGACGCAGAAGTCGCGCTCATATGCGGGGACGAGACAGTCGGCCACAGATCTGACGAGCGCCTCGTGAAGGAATTCGAATCGATTCTGGAGCGTGTCAACCCCGACGGGATCGTTCTGGTCGGCGACGGCGCCGAAGACGAGTATGTCTACCCTATAATATCGTCCAGAGCACGCGTCGATTCCGTCCGCAAAGTCTATATCAGGCAGGTTCCGGGCATCGAAGGCTCCTTCTACATAATATCAAGGATGCTGGCCGACCCAGGCAAAAGGAAGCGCTTCATCGCGCCCATAGGCATGCTGGTGATGTTGATCTCTTTGTTCTTCATCATACCCAATCTGCTTATGTATCTGGGGGACGGGGATGCTTCGTATCTGCTGAAGATGTCCGGGAGCCTCTGCGTCTTCAGCATAGGTCTGGTCCTCTTGCTTTATGGGTATGACGTCTGGAACAAAGCGTCCAAATTCAAGACATACATCTACGACAACGTATTCAAGCAATCTACCCAGCTGATTTTCCTGATACTTTCGGCTTTCACCATTATCATGTCGGCCATATGGGCCTATCTTGACACGACCTCGCTTTATTTCCCCAACTTGACTGCGAGTTTGGCGTTCTTCCTCCAATCCATGGCTTGGCCGATCGGCATCGCCCTCATGCTTTACTTCACAGGTAAAATAGTGGTGGATTACCAGGAATCCAAAAGATTCAACACTCTCAACGTGATGTATTGCGTTACGCTCGCGGCATGCTGCTTCCTCGTCACGGGCATGTTCGACATCGCTCTGACATACATCAGTTTCCAGGACACCATCGCCTTGGGAATGATAGAGGCGGTTCTGGGCGTGGCTATATGGCTGGTCTCCAGCGGAATCACCAACCGCACGGTCAAGAAGCGCAGGAAGGAGAAGAGAAAGAGCAGAAGGAAGATCTCAGGCTCCAAGAAGGTTGGGAGAGATTCCGATGCTATTCTCTGAATGGGAGCCTGTTTACGAGGAGATCCTCGGCGACATGGGTTATTCTCGCGCAGACGACGAGGGAAGCGTCCGCGTGCTTGAGATGGCGACTCTGAATTGCGATCTGATTTCTGGTGAAGAGGCGGGGGAGCTCATCGGAGCCGAATGCACCGTGTTCGGGAATTCCCCGGGGCTGGAGAGAGACGTGGAAAGGCTGGGGACTAAAGGGACTCTAATAGCTTCCGGTTCGTCTGTCGGGCGTCTGCTGGCCATGGGGATAACACCTGACATCGTAGTCACGGACATGGACGGCGACATATCGGCGCAGTTGGAGGTGAGCTCCCGCGGCGCGGTGACGTTCCTGCATGCGCACGGCGACAACCGGGAGCTGGCAGCGAAATACGCCGGGCTGTTCAAAGGGCCGGTAGTCCTGACCACCCAGTCCGTACCTACGCTGATAGCCTACGATTACGGCGGGTTCACTGACGGGGACCGCGCGGTCTGCTTGGCAAGGCATTTCGGATGCAGGAGAATTTTCCTTCCCGGATTCGATTATTCCCATCCGATGCCCAAAGAAGGTTCCGATCCCGAGACCAAAGCCAAAAAACTGGCCTGGGCCAAGAGGATAATAGAAGGCATGAATCCTTCTGGGATCGAACTGGTCTATCGATGACATGCCTTTATATCAAGAAGATATAACGGCAGAAGATGAGCACGGCTTATGCGGTACTTCTGGTTCTTCTCATAATTTATGTGCCCATCTATCTGTGGGTTCTTACTCATAAGGAGAAAGCAGAGAAGTACCATCTGCAGAAGTACGGCCCAGCGCTCATGATAAAGACCCACATGGGCATAGAATGGATGGGCCGCATCGGACGCTATCACAGGTTTTGGAGGGCGTTCGGATTCTTCTCGAAGCTTACGTCGGCAGTCCTGCTTTTCCTCATCATGTACATGCTGATCGTGGCGATGCTTGCGCTGCCCTCCAGCATCGGGACCAAGGGCATAGGGATCGAATACGCTTTGGCGATTCCCGGCTTCAACCCCATACTTCCATTGAGCTATGGGATAGCGGCTTTGGTCGTCGCGGTCGTCGTGCACGAGATGGCCCATGGGATACAGTCCCGTTCCAACGGGATAGACGTGGATTCGACAGGTCTGCTCTATGGCGTGGTACCCCTCGGGGCGTTCGTGGAACCCAACGAGAAGCAGGTGGAATCCGCTCCCCGCAGGCCTAAGATGGATATCTACGCCGCAGGGATAACCGTCAACACTGTGGTCGCGATAATCTCGGTCGTAGCGGTCATCCTCTCCTGCGGCGCTATCGCATCCCCTTACGGAGACGAGGCCGGAGTCTACAGTATGGACAAGGATTCCCCTGCCTTGGATTCGGGCGTTCCCCTTTCCGCGCTGATAGTCGGCGCGAGGGAAGACGGATCCGATGTGACGCTTCCGATAACCTCGACGACTCTGAACAACGTGGTATCGTTCGGATTCGAAGATAGCGCTTACAAATTCGATCCGACCCATCGGTATTATCTGCGCTACATAATGGAAGGGGACGAGAGGGATTCCCAGGTCCCCGTCCAAATGGGCGCGTACATTAAAACCGTGGTCCAAAACAGTCCGGCGGAGAAAGCGGGCCTTCAGTACGGCAATTTCATCTATTCCATTACGATCAACGGCTCAGAGACGCTGATAGGATCTTCGCAAGAGTTCTCCGAATTCATGAAGACCACTTCGCCAGGGGACATGGCAACCATCGCCACCGTTTCGGTCGGCGATTCCCCGGAGATCGTCTACCATGATAAAGTCGCGCTTTCGGATTCCTCCGGAAATGGGTTCCTTGGGGTCTCCGTGACCATGGGCGGATTCACTCTGACGACTCCGGACAATATCAAAAGCATCGCTTCCAACCCGTTCGCGGCTGCTGATGGAAGCGCCATATCCTATGTGAAATCGTTTTTCAGCTATCTATCCGGCCCTATGGATGGAATGACCCCCATCAACGACAGCATGAGATGGTGGTATGATATGCCGATGGGCGATGTGGGATGGGTTATTCTGTCGCTTCTCTATTGGTTGTTTTGGATAGACATCCTTTTGGCCATCTCCAACGCCCTTCCCGCGTATCCGTTCGACGGAGGATTCATATTTGCCGGCGGGATTGACTGGCTGCTTGAGAAGCTCGGAGTGAGGGACGAAGAGAAAAGGAGCAAAACCGGAGGGAACATTGCATCCGCGGTATCCAACGTCGTGCTGCTGATGTTCTTGTTGCTGATAATCTCGCTCATCATCTGATCAAGGAGGGAGGAAATGCTTAGCATCTATGCCATGGGAGATATGGGGCCGGTGGAGGTGAGCGATATCGGCGAGGATGTATGGATAAAGATGACCAATCCTTCAAAGGAAGAGATTGCTAAAATCCAGAACGCTCTGGGCATAGATGTGGAGGTTCTCACGGCGGCTCTCGACGACGAGGAAGGGTCGAGGGCTGAGGTCGACATAGACTACACCCTCATAGTCATAGACGTCCCCGCGCAGGAATGGAGGAACGACAAATTGGAATACACCACGTTCCCCCTGGCCATAGCGATCACAGATACCGCCATCGTCACCGTATCCCTGGTGGAGACGCTGGGGATGGGCGGCCTCATCAAGAATAAGGTCAGCGTCCACGGGCCGGTCAACATAGCGAACAGGCCCCGCTTCGTCCTGCAGATGCTTTACAAGATTGCGCAGGACTATCAGACCGATCTCAAGTACATCGAGTCCAGAAGGCTCGCGATGGAAAGGTCGATCCGCGTCAAAACCGAGAGGGACGATCTTTTCGAGCTGCACGAGCTGGAATCCAACCTGGTATACTTCAAGACGTCTCTGTCGGTCAATTCGACCGTCGTCGGAAGGCTGGCAAGACAATCACGTTTCGTCTCCAGCGAGGAGGACAAGGACCTGCTGGACGACGTGATAATCGAGATGAACCAGGCTCTGGAGATGACCGACACCTACAGCCAGATCGTCAAAGGTACCCGCCAGCTGGTGGAGGCGGACATGAACAATTCCCTGTCCACCGTCATGAAGTCCCTCACGATCATCACTCTCATAATGTCGATACCGACGATCATAGCCAGCTTCTTCGGCATGAACGTCAGGCTTCCATTGGCCGATTACTACGACATGTGGAAGCTGATCGTGGTGGTCATGATAATCGGGTGCCTTATCGCGGCGGTGTTCCTGCGCACAGGAAACCTTTGGAAAAAGAAGAAAGTGCGATCTCGCTCAGGGTGGTTATGAATGTCCGTCAAAGAAATGGCCGATGCGATAAGATCTTTCCCAGGCGTCACGAGGAAGAGGAAGATACGCGACGTAGTGGATCTCCTTCCCACCGCCGGATTCCCTCACGTATTCGCGGCGGAAGGCGAGGATGCCGCGGCGCTGGATGTCGGCGACCAATACATCCTTTTCGCGGCCGACGGGATCATGCAGTCCCTTATGGAATCCGATCCGTATATGGCCGGCTATTTCTCCGTCCTCGTCAACGTCAACGACATAGCGGCCATGGGCGGAAGGCCGTTGGGTATGGTCGATGTCATGTCCCTCGGCGGAGGAGGGGATTCGTCTGGCATCATCCGCGGGATCCAGGAAGGGATAAGGAAATTCGCGGTGCCGGTGGTCGGAGGCCACACGCATCCCGACTGCGATTACGACGCCATCGACATGTCCATCGTCGGGATAGTCCGCAAGGATGCCATCCTGCTCAGCAGCACGGCAGTGGCGGGCGACGACATCGTGTTCGTAATAGACACCGTCGGATGGTATCCGGACAACATCCCGTACGCATACGTCACCACCATGGACAAAACCGATGAGATCGTGAGGGCGCAGATGGAAGCCGTGGCCATCGTTGGCGAGAGGCATCTGGCCCACGCATGCAAGGACATGAGCAACCCCGGGCACATCGGCACGTTGGGCATGATGCTGGAGTCTTCGGCCAGAGGCGGAACGGTCGATATCCGCAGCATACCGATCCCAGAAGGCGTCGATCCCATCAGATGGGCTTTCACCTACCAAGGATGCGGTTTCGTGTTCGCCTGCCCCCACGAAAACTCTGCGGAGATAATTTCCATTTTCGCAGGATGCGGATGCGAAGGCGCCATCGTCGGCAAAGTCGATGCTTCTCGCGTTCTGCGCATAACCGACGGGGATGAGACCGCAGTGGTATTCGATTTCCGCGAGGATATCATCACCGGATGCGTTGTCGGGAGGCCTTTGGAATGAGGCTTTTCGGCGGCAGAAGCGACGCTCCCTTATCGGAAGCCAAAGCTGATAAGGCTTTCAAAGCCGGGATGACTTTGATCGAGGGAGAGGACGATTCCGAATCATTCAAGGCTGCGGCGGAGAGATTCGAGGAAGCCGCGATGGCCGGCCACATAGAAGCGCAATACATGCTGGGATATTGCTATTATAAGTCTCCGATGGCCGGCAGGAGCTATGAGAAAGCAGTCTATTGGTATTCCAAGGCCGCCGATCAAGGACATCCGGAGGCCCAATACGCTTTGGGGCAGATGTACGAGAATGGGTACGGTGTTCCGCAGTCTATGGCGAAGGCCGCCGCAATGTATCTTAAGGCCGCGGAGAACGGGCACGCCCAAGCGCAGCTAAGTTACGCCGAGCTATGCGAGAACGGTACGGTCGATGGGGATGCGATCTTTTGGTACTCCAAAGCGGCCGATCAGGGTCTGAAAATCGCCGCCGAGGCTCTTAAGCGCTTAGAATGAAATAGAGAGCCTGGCCACAGAGGTTGACTCCTCATCCCGCACCAAGTTTGCCATTCCGCTTCTCAACCCTGCTTTCCCGTAAACGTCAGCCGCTCAAGGTAAGGCTGCTCCCGTCAGGACCTGACCCGGTTCCCCCGATAAGGCGCGAACAACGACCCTCCGACCGTCTTCCACGCTTACTCCGACTCTACAGGACAAGATATCATTGTCACTCGATGGGCTTGATGGTTCAGCGGGGCCGTCCCCTGCTGTCGCCCCCGCGTATTGACGATTTCGGGTGTAGGGCACGCCAAGCGCCCCGGCCAAGCCAGACAATACCGTATAGCAGTCTGTTTAAAATAGCTTTCTTTTTGTTTCTATATGCGGAGGATAAGGAAAATGCACGGAACCAGTCCGTGCGAATGGTTTCATTCCTCGCCATCGACGATCAATGCCTCTCCCAGTATTATGTGAGGGACTTTGATCTTGGAAGTGGGGATATTGTCATTGGGCGTGTCTGTATCGTCTTCGATTACGCGGCAGTTGACGCCATAGACCTCGGTTATGTTCTCCGCTGTGAGGACTTCCTCTGGGGACCCTACTGCATGGATGACTCCCGGTCTGGCCAGCATTATCACTTTATGCGCATACTTTGCGGTTATGTTCAGATCGTGGCTGATGGTGAGCACAATCATATCACGTTTCTCTGCGATGGCTCTGAGCATCTCCATCACATAGACCTGATATTTGACGTCCAAGTTGGCTGTCGGCTCGTCAAGAATAAGGACCGGGGTCTCTTGGACGATTCCTCTGGCGATGGCAACTTTTTGGTGCTGCCCCGCGGAGATCTGGTTGAATTTCTTGTATGCCAAGCCTTCGACATGCAGGAGCTTCATGGCTTCGTAGACTTTCTTGAGGTTCTCTTCTCTGGTGCAGTCTTTGTTATGGTTGTATCTCCCGACCATTATCGTATCTACTACGCTCATCGAGAATGCGTCCTGAGAGAAGACGGGAACGTAGCCGATTTTCTTGGCCAGTTCTTTGAAATGCATCGTGGATATGTCCACGTCGTCTACGAAGATCTTTCCTTTCTGCGGGATATTGATCTTGTTGAGACATTTGACTATGGTGGACTTCCCAACTCCGTTAGGCCCGACTATGCAGTAAAGTCCCGGCTCCTCCAGAAGAAGATTCACATCTCTGAGAACGATCTTATCATTGCTGTATCCGAACGATACGTCTTTGAGCTCTATTTTGGTCATTCTCACCACACCTTCTCGCTTCTTCTGAGTATGAGCCAGAGGAACACAGGTCCGCCGATGAATGCCATGACAACACCGACCGGCAACGGGGTCGATATCAAGCTTCTTCCTATCTGATCCGCGCACAGCATTATCATCCCTCCGGATATGGCGGAGGCTGGGATGAGGTATTTGTTGTCCGCTCCGATGAATATGCGGCATATGTGCGGCGTCACCAGCCCAACGAATCCCACCAATCCGACGAAACTGACGATGGCAGAGGCGAGGACGCCTGAGATCAGCAGAAGGATTATCCTGAGCTTGTCAGCGTCTATCCCAAGGGCTTTGGAGCTTTCGTCGCCTGTAGCAAGAACGTTTATCTTTCCGGAGCTCAGCCAAAGGATGAACACGCCTACTATGCTGCAGATCAGCACCAATGGGACGTTGTCTATCGTGACCCCTTTGTTGCTGAGAGATCCTATCTGCCAGGCGTAGATATCTTTCATCGCGTTGGGATCCGACCAAAGCATGAGGACGGAAGTCGCAGCGTTGAACACGTACATGATGCCTATCCCGGCCATTATCATGGTGGTCGGAGCCGCATTGGAAAGCCTCGAGACCGCTATGATCACCATAGTGGGGATAAGCGCGAAGCAGAACGCGAAAATTATGAGGATCCAGGAGTTTCCCATCGTGAGGCCTAAGGAGATGGCGAAGGCAGCTCCAAAGCCAGCCCCAGAGGAGACTCCGGTTGTATAAGAATCCGCCAAAGGATTCTTCAGAATGCTCTGCATCACGGCACCGACAACTGCAAGCGCCGCACCGCCTGCTATAGCGAATATTATGCGCGGGAGCCTGTAGTCCCATATTATGCGGTCTTTCGCCATGTCCTCAGCGGAATCGCCTATCGAACCCGTGATGTGTCTCCAAAGGTAATCGTATGTGTCCCAGAAAGAGATGTCGTATGCGCCAAGAGAAATGGAATAACCCGCGACTATGAAAATGATCGCGACACAGATGGCGATGAACAGATACTTGTATTTTATCAGCTTGTTATATTGCTTCAGCGTGCTCTTGAATTGAGCATCCGTGCTTTCGATACCTTCGTCCCATGTGTCAACCAGATCTATCACTTTAGAGCTGAGCATCGGGTCCTTCGTGGTATCCTCATAATATGTCATTTCAGCACCACTTTGAAAGAAGGGGATGGCACCCCGAAGGGGCCATCAATTGATCTCAAGCGCCGGGAGTGTAGTCGTTGAGCTTCTGGTTCTCACCGCACTTTATCGGGAGGTAGTGGTAGTCGGCAGACATGTCGATGTCTTTGCCCATGTTGGTGAAGTTCTGGAAGTAGTAGTTCACCTTGTTCATCGCATCCTCTTCGGGGAAGTAATCGTCGCCCCACATGAGGTATCCGATGTAGCATATGGTTGCAAGCCCGTGAATGCCGCCTATAAGCTCGAACGGCATGACGATAATCTTGTCGTTCATGTAAGCGTTGGTGACGCTGAAATAGTCGACTACAGGCGAGACTTTTTTCTTGAAATCTTCGAGGCTCGTGTCGCTTCCTGCGATGCCATAGTGCTCCAAAATGACGAATTCAGGGTTCTTGGTAGCGAGATATTCCGCTTCAAGTCCGGTGTACATTCCGCCGTAGTACCTGGTCACAGGGGGAAGCGCGTAGGTAACGGGGAGCTTTTCCATGTTCATGACGTCGTTGTACTGCATTGCCATCGTGTTCACACAGTCCAGATCGATGTTTGTGGCGGATGAGGGCTGGAAAGAGATGACATACGTTTTAGAGGACGCGTGAGCATTCTTTATGGCATTATCAATGGAGGTGTTGATGTCTTTGATATATTCGACGTATTTTGCTGTGTTAGCCTGAAGCCCCATGAGGACTCCCATTGTAATGATTGTCTGTGTGTAGTCGACGCCGTTCAGGTATCTGTTTAGAGGCAAGTTAAGAACAGTACAGGTTGAGTCCAGCTTCTTCATCTCGCTGGCGAATTCGTCTGTGGTTCCATAGGGGTCACCGAGAACAATCTTGGTCTTGGTAGCGAGGATTTTCTCTGCGTCGAAGTCTCCGGCATCGTTGTCGATGTAGGTGAGGTGACTCTTGAGGCCGGGATAAAGGGTCTCGCTGAGTCCTTTTATGTGGTTCTCTCCGCCATGTCCAGTTCCGACGACATCGTCAAGAACGCCGAGGACAACCGCAACATCGTATCCAGTGTTGTACTGGACAGTAATGTTGCCTCTCAGGGGGAAGAGAGATGTCGCAACGCGCTTGTAATAGTTGAGGTATTTAACTTCGAATTGCTCGGTGCTGGAAGTGGCGTTGAGCATTCTCTGGAGCATATCCACATCTTCTTGCGTCACCTTTCCATCTGCGTTGGTATCGGCGAGCGGGTTAGCATCGATGCTCCAAGTTTTGGTTCCAGCGACAAACTGTTTGAGGAGGGTCAGATCTTCGTTGTTAAGGTAGCCATCGTTGTTAGCATTGCCGAAAACGAGGTTCTCTACGTTTTCAACATCAAATTTCTCATAAAGGGGATCGGCTTTTACGTCCTCTCCCACAGTGTATTTGTCTCCGCCACCGCTTTTTGAGTCTCCATTCAGGAGCAAAGCTGCGGCAGCTATTGCTACGACGATCACTACGATCGCGCAGATAATAGCTATCGTTTTACCGTTCATGATATCACTGGATATACTATCCAGTATCTTAACTATTTGATTTTATAAATACTTCTCCTTACAATAGTACTAAGAAAAATATAAATATCAAATTATTTAGATGTATTCAATTGATAATATCTTTTAAATTACTATAAGTAATTCTAAATTTGATATGTAGCGTATGCTTTTTTCATTTAATTGTTATTTTAGTGTTGTCAACAGCATTTTATTTTAGTTGTCATAGTAATCCTATTATCAGGTGCAAGCATGGACGCCGAGGAGATCACGATAGACTACTGGACCCGTTCCGCGAAGGGATATAAGAAACACATCCAAGATTCATTTCAGAATGAGGAGGAAGAGATGTGGCTGGGATACCTGCTTTCTTTCGCCCCCAAAAAAGATCGCCTCAAGGTTTTGGACATCGGAACCGGCCCAGGATTTTTCACGGTCATTCTGAACAGGGCCGGCCATGATTGCATCGGGATAGATGCGACGGAAGCGATGGTCGAAGCTGCCAGGGACAACGCCAGGCAGCAGGGCGTCAAGGCGGAGTTCCGTCTGATGAGCGCGGATGATCTGGATTTCCCTGACGATACCTTCGATCTGATAGTCAATCGCAACGTCACTTGGACGCTTCCGGATTTGGAAGTCTGTTACAGAGAGTGGCGCAGAGTTCTCGCTCCGAACGGCGTTATCCTGGTTGTAGACGCGAACTACTATCGCAACCAGTTCGACGAATCTATTGGGTTGGATTACCTCCGTCTTATGCGCCAGGACATATTGGATGGCAGGCTCCACGATGATGACCGCGATGATTTCCACATCAGAGCCGAATACTGGGAGACCCGCCCCATGGCCGGCACCGACCGCCCGAAATGGGATGCCAACGTCCTCAAGAAGCTGCGTTTCGTCGACATTGCAGCAAACGATGAGATCCCCTCCCTTAAAAAGCCGAATTCCAAGAGCACATACCAGCTGATGGAATATTTCTCGGTCTCAGCCCGCAAACCATCGCCAGAAGAGTATGACAGAGTATTCTTGGACGAGTATTGGGGCGGGATTTCAGGATGCATGAGCGCGCATTCGGCGATGGCGCTGGAAAACGGGTCTGCCGAAGCATATGTCCGCTCCCTGGGGCTGCCGGAAGGGTCTAAGGTCCTTGATGTCGGATGCGGAGGAGGCGCTGTTACTGAGGCCCTTCGCAGAGCAGGGTATGAAGCGATCGGCATCGATTCGAACAGGCTTGCCATAGAATTGGCCCGGCTCAATTCGCCGGAAGGGATCATGCAAGTCGGCGATGCTGCCGATCTGCCCTTCGATAGCGGGACATTCGACGCCGTCGTCATGCGCAATGCCGTTTGGTGTCTGCACAATCCAGAGGGAGCTTATAGGGAAGCCTGCCGCGTGCTGAGGAAAGGCGGGGTTCTTCTAGTCACAGACGGCCAATGGAAGAAAGAGCTGAGCGGGATATCCGCCGAAGATATGCCCATGTACGTCCGCCGCGATCTTGGTTTCGGAGGCACTTCCATCACGGAGGATATCATGTCCCGCCTCCCTCTGACCGAGGAGATGAGACCGCAATGGGATCTGGAGGTTCTTGCTCGTTTGGGCATGCCGGCATCCGCGAAGCCGTTCAAGGATCCGACCCTGCCCCCGAGCGCGGATAGAATATCATCCAAGGGATTCGCAATCAGAGCATGCAAAGGATGAGAGGGTCCGGCTAGCCCATCCAGCAGAAGCGCAGAAGATTCAGAGATTGTCGTCAAAAGCCGCTTCGATCTCGTCGATCCTGTCTCTGAGCTTGCCCAATTCGGACAGCTGGTCTCTGACATATTCCTCGTATCCGGGCTTGAGGACGCATCCGTTGGAGGAAGGGGCGATGACACCGTCCTTTTCCAGAAGGCGCAGGAGATATCTCACTTTATGGCGGGGCTGATCCAGCGCCTCCGACAGTTTGATGATCCCTATCGGCTGGTTCGCCTCTATCATGCGGATCATGCTGAGCATGCGGAAGAGCTTATCCATTTCCTCGTTGACTTGGAGAGTCGCCTTGCCGACGGCCATATTATCCCCCGAAGGGTAAACGCCAGCGTTGAATAAGAAATTTGCCAGCGATTTCGGGCAGTTTTTATACCGTTTCCGCATGCGTGTGGGCATGGACATCGAAGAAAGATTCAACCTCATCACGAGGAACACGCTCGAAGTCGTCGACGAGGAGTCCCTGAAAAAGCTGCTCGCCGAGAAGGAGCACCCAAGGCTGTACATCGGGTTCGAACCATCCGGCCTCTGCCACTTCGGGTGGATGCTCGTAGCCAATAAAATCAGGGATTATATCGAGGCGGGATTGGAGGTCATAATCTTCTTCGCCGATTGGCACGCCCAGATCAACGGGAAGCTCGGAGGCTCGCTCGAAACCATCCAGCTCTGCGCCGAATACATGAAGGACAGCTTCGAATCCCTCGGCATCCCCAGGGATAAAGTAAACTTCGTCATGGCATCCGAGATTCTCGACAACGATTACTGGGCGACCGTCATCAAAATCGGCAGCGAGACTTCCATCGCCAGAGTCAAGCGCGCCATGACCATCATGGGACGCAAAGCGGACAACGACGAGGTCAAGACCTCCATGATGCTCTATCCTCTCATGCAGCCAGCCGACATTTTCAAGATGGACATAGACATCGGATACGGCGGATTGGATCAGAGGAGGGCGCATATGCTCGCCCGCGACGTCGCCAAGAAATGCGGATGGAAAGCTCCTGTTGCTATACACACCCCGCTTGTCCCCGGACTCAAAGCGATGAACCGCATGGATCCGGCCGCATCAAAGATGTCCAAATCCAAGCCGGATTCCGGAATTCTCATCCACGATAAGCCAGAGGACATAGAGAAGAAGCTCCGCGGAGCCTTCTGCCCGATGCCGGGAGAATACGACAATTCCGTCATCAAGGTGGACAAGACCGAGGAAGGCGGAGAAGCCACCACCGGCAACCCGGTCTTGGAGATCGCCAGGCTGCTCCTCTTCTCGAACGGCGCCAAGCTCAGGATCGAGAGGCCGGAGAAATACGGCGGATCCTTCGAGGTCGCCAGCTACGAGGAGCTCGAGAAGGCCTACCAGAACGGCCTCCACCCCAACGACCTCAAGCATGCCGTGGCGAAAGGCATATCCGACAGCCTCGCCGGTTCCCGCGAGTATTTCGAGAGGAACCCGGGCAATTACAGGAAGTTCTGCGAAGCCATCGGAAGGGAGATCTGAGGGGTCTCCCCTCCCAAACTTCTTATCGCCTTTTCTGCAACTATTATATATGGAATCGCCTATTGGCTGTTAAGCGTGACAATTGTTAGCACGCAACACGGTGAATCAAATGACTCTGTTAGGAATACCCGACCCATGGATCTGGATGGCCTATATCGGCTGCTTTGCGTGCGTCGTATTTTGCTGCATATACGGCTATATGAAAGGCGGATCCGCGGAGGAGGATGAAGAGGATGGCAGTTGAAGGCGTCAATCTGACTCTCTTCGGAGCGATGACGGTCGTTTTCGTCATCATAACCGTCCTTCTGGGCTGGTACGGCTATAAGAATACAAAGAACGATCAGAACGAGTTCCTTCTGGGAAGGGGGAAGACCGGGCCGATCGTCATAGCGCTTTCCTACGGAGCAACTTTCCTCAGCGCATCCGCGGTCATCGGATTCGGCGGCCAGTCCGCGGTCCACGGAATGACTCTGATGTGGCTCTGCTTCCTGAATCTGGCCGTCGGTCTGATCGTGGCGTTCCTCGTGTTCGGAAGGAGGACCAGGCGCCTGGGCAAGAAGCTTGGGGCGTCCACCTTCGCGGACCTTCTCGGGAAAGCCTACGATTCCAAAGGGATCCGCGCTTTCACCGCGATCGTCATCTTCGTGATGATGCCCATTTACACCGCCGCGGTCCTCAAGGGCGGGGTCAATTCCCTGGCGGTCATCACCGGCCTCACCGATTATTACAACTACATTCTGCTTGCTCTCTCGCTCATCGTGGCCGTCTATGTCGTCTACGGAGGGATAATCGCCGTCATGTACAACGACGCGTTCCAGGCCGCGATCATGTTCGTAGGAATGGTCGCGATATTCGTCGTCACCATCGTTTACTTCGGAGGCTTCGGAGCAGGCTCGGAGCAGCTCACCAACCTTTGGGACGAGAAGATAGGCGAGACCAATCTGGGCGTGCTGGATGGGTTCCGCGGATGGACGTCCAGCGCAGAGTTCGGATCCAAAGAGTGGCTCACTGTGGTCACCTCGTTCCTGATGGGAGTCGGCATAGGTGCGCTCACCCAGCCCCAGCTCGTGGTCAGGTTCATGTCCGCCAAGAGCGACAGAGACCTGAACAAATCACTGATCATCGGATCCATCTTCATGTTCGTGATCGTCGGTTCCGCATACACCGTCGGATCCCTCAGCAACGGATATTTCGACGACCAATACGGGCTCACTTCGTTCCAATACATCAGCGGGCTCGGATTGGGGACGGATTTCATCATCCCGCAGTACATCCTCGAGATATTCTCAGGAACCACCTACGGCGACATCTTCGTCTCCCTGTTCCTCCTGTCCCTGATTTGCGCTTCGATATCCACCATCAGCGCCCTGATGCACACCATCGGTGCCGCCGGAGGGTACGATCTGTACGAAATCATAAGGTCGAAGAGGCAGGGCAAGGAGACCCACGAATCCTCTGTGCGCATCAGCCGCATAGTCATCGCCGTCATGATGGTCATCGTCGTCGTGTATTGCTACGTGATGCCCAAGGACATCATTGCCAAGGCAACCTCCCTCTTCATGGGGATGACGGCCGCGGCGCTGCTTCCGGCTTATTTCCACGCGGTATACTCCAAGAATCCCAGCAAGAAGGCCGCATTGGCCAGCATCACCGTCGGCACGGTCAGCTATGTGTTCCTCGCGCTCTTCGTGAACAGCGGAATGAGCATATTCCTTCCGATCTGCAAGATGCTCACCGGGCAGGCGGTGCTCATGCCCGACAATATGATCGCTTACGTCGATCCGCTGGTGATCGCTCTGCCGGTGTCGATTCTGACCATGGCCATCATGGTTATGATGACGAAGAAAGAGCGGCTATCAACCTGAGCCAAAACGGGGGTTAGCGCCCCCTTCATTTTCGGTTTTCCCATAGGCTTTCCCATCCCAAAAGGAACAAACTAAGTACGGCTTGGCGATGGGCATCCATGGAATCCGCGCTGGAGCTTGAGAACGTTTCCGTGAGAAGGGACGGCAAGTACATACTCAAAAACGTGACCATGACCATCCGCAAAGGCGAGAATGTCGCGGTCATCGGCCCCAACGGTTCCGGAAAGACGACATTGATCAAGCTTCTCCGCGGGGACATACTCCCGTACTATGACGAGGACAAACCAGGCAGAATAAGGATATTCGGCAGGGACCGCTGGAATATCTTCGATATACGCGGCAAGATGGGCGTGGTGTCAATGGATCTTCAGAACAGATTCCGTCCGGACACAACTTCGTTCGAGGTCATCTGCTCAGGGTTCTTCAGCAGCATGGATATCTTCCGCAACATGCAGGTCACCCCGGAGATGGCTTCGGCTGCCAGGTCGGCGGCGGTGATGATGGGCGTGGAGGACGTTCTGGACAGGGCAATCGAGAACCTGTCTTTGGGAGAGATGAGGCGCGTCCTGATCGCCAGGGCAATGGCCACTTCGCCAGACCTTCTTGTGCTGGATGAGCCCATGACCGGCCTTGACATCGTGATGAAATCGAAGTTCCGCGCGATGTTCGACATCCTCATGGCCAGAGGGGTTAGCATAGCGATGATCACCCATGACCTTACCGACATCCCAGAATCCATGGGCCGCATCATAATGATCAAAGACGGCGAGGTCTTCTGCGACGGAAGGAAAGAAGATCTCCTCACCGACGCTTAGATCTCCGAGCTATATGGAGACAATATAAAGGTTGGTTTCCATGACGGATTGTACTCGATGAGATTGGCCGGAGGAACCGAATGAGATACATATGCTCTGAATGCGGAAGCGAGATACCAGGCGATTCTGATTTCTGCTACAAGTGCGGATGCCTGAAATCGAAGGCGTATCCCATCAATGACGACGGCGGTCAGGCCAGCTTTTGCCCCAGCTGCGGCGCGGAGACCGGGATCGGAGAGCTTTACTGCGGCAAATGCGGCGCCAAGCTTCCTACGGCCGCCCCGATCAGAATCGGATTCGGAAAGTATGGGGCCATCGCTATGTTCACCGCGCTCATCGCCGGTTTCATTCCGATACTGGGGCTGGGACATCTCATCATGAAGGAATGGATAAGGGGAGGAATGTTCCTGTCGATGACCGCCATATATTGGTACATCATCCTCTCGGCGGGGAACAGCCTTATTATGGTCCTGCTGAACGTCGGCCTTTACATCTATCAGGCGGTCGACATATTCAGGATCGTCATCATGAGGGGCCTTACAAATGAGCGATTGGACCGAGAAATACCGCCCTCACACTCTCGACGGAGTGATCGGAAATCCCTCTGCGGTCAATTCTCTGAGGCAATGGGCGAAGCAGTGGGAAACAGGCATTCCCAAATTCCGTGCGGTAGTCCTGATGGGATCGCCGGGGATAGGGAAGACCACCTCGGCTTTGGCTCTCGCGGAGGAGATGGGCTGGGATGTCGTGGAGATGAACGCCTCCGACCAGCGCACCGGGAAAGACATAGAGCAGATAGCTCTGCGCGGCTCCCAATTCAACACCTTCGGCGAGGACGGCAGCTATATGCCAGTTTCCGAGGGCAAAAGGAAGCTCATAATATTGGACGAAGCCGACAATTTCTTCGGGAACTCTGATAGGGGGGCTTTGTCTTCAGTCAACGATCTCATCAAGTCGACCAAGCAGCCGGTCATCCTCATCGTCAACGATTTCTACGAGCTCAGCAGAAAGAGCAGCGCAATCAAGAACGGGACGCTTCAGATTACGTTCAAGAGATCTACAGCTTCGTCCATGGCGAAGGCTCTCGGAAAAATTGCGGAAGCCGAAGGCATCAAGGTGGAGCCGGCCGCAATGGAGAATATCGTGGCCAACGCCTCAGGTGACATGCGCGCGGCGATCAGAAACCTGCAGTCCCTTGCGTTGGGCGCGGATACCGTGACAGAGGAGATGTCGTTGGGCCTTTCCCAGCGCGACTCCCGCAAGGATATGTACGACCTAATGACAGCCATATTCCGCAGGAACGATCCAGGAGCTGCCCGCAGAGTCATGCTGGATGTCGATGCCGAGCCTAAAGACGTGGAGATCTGGGTCGATGAGAATCTACCTTTCGAGTATCCCGATACCGGCGATCTCGTCCGCGGATATGAGGCTCTGACACGCGCAGACCTGTATCTTTCCAGGGTCGTAAGGCGCCAATACTACCGCTTCTGGTCCTATGCCGGGGATATGATGAGCATGGGGGTAGCCAACGCCAGGATGACGGACAGAGGCTCCAGGGAAAGGATACGCTTCCCGATGTATCTCTCCAAGATGTCGAAGTCCAAGTCCGTCCGTGCGATGAAGAAGGCCGTAGTCCAAAAGATTGCGGTGACTTACCATACCTCCACGAAGCGCGCCGCGTCGGATATGCTCCCATACATCAAGGCGATCATGGCGAACGACCCAGAGATCAGAGTCCCGCTGGCTGAGGCTTTGGGGCTGGAACCAGAGGAGATGGCTTTCCTGATGGATGCGAAGGCGGATTCCTCGGCCATAAAAAGCATGTTCAAGGAGGTCGCGGAGAGGGCCGAGTCAAGGAGGATATCGTCGCAGATGGCGAAACCATCCGAGACCCCCAAACAACCTGCGTTCGTCGCGCCTCCCGCTGAGACGAAGCCGCCTGCTCCGGCTGTGGATCTTTCCCCTAAGGCAGCGAAGAAGAAGCCCGAACCGGAGGCCGACCCGCCCAAAAAGAGCCAGCGCTCAATCTTCGATTTCTGAGGCATCAAAATGGACGAAGCGTACAGGGACCTTCTCATAAAGCAGCAATACCGCCTTTACAAAGACCACGCCGCGGTGAAGCTCTGCCATTGGATGAAAGAGAGCATGCTCCACGAGAGGCACTGCTACAAGCAGGATTTCTACGGCATTCAAAGCCATCGCTGCCTCCAGATGACACCGGCGATCAACGAGTGCAGCCATATGTGCACGTTCTGCTGGAGGATCCAGGAGCACGACTTCGAGGTCAAGGATTGGGCGGAGCCGAAAGAGATGCTGGACGCGCTCATAGAGCACCAGAGGAAGCTCATCTGGGGGTTCAAAGGGGACCCCAGATGCGATCCCAAGATGTTCGAGGAGGCCCGCAGCCCCAACCAGGTGGCCATCTCGCTGGCAGGGGAGCCAATCACATACCCGTATCTTTCCGAGTTCATAGCCGAATGCCACAGGCGGAAAATGACCACATTCATGGTAACCAACGGGACCTATCCGGACAGGCTGGAGGCGTTGGATACCCTGCCTATGCAGACGTACGTCACGGTGGCGGCTCCCAACGAGGAGATCTATAAGAAAGTCTGCAGGCCCAAGGCGAGCGGCGGGTGGGACAAGCTGATGAGGACGTTGGAATTGCTTCCGTCGCTGGATACCAGGACGGTCATCAGGCACACTTTGGTGAAGGGCGAGAATATGGGCTGGATCGACGATTACGCCCGCCTCGACCGCATCGCGGACCCCAATCTCGTGGAGCCCAAGGGCTACGTATTCGTCGGGGGGTCCAGAAACAGGCTCACGATGGCCTGCATGCCGTCTTTCTCGGAGATCAAGGAATTCTCGGCCGATCTGGGCGCTAAAATCGGGATGGAAATCATCAAGGAGCGCTCCGACAGCCGCGTTGTCCTTCTGGGGCATTCCGGCGAGGAGACCGACGTCAGAAAGATCTATGGCTGGCCAACCGAGTCTTAAGCCCGATTAGGAAATCCATTCCGTCCGACAGCCATTTTTCGGCTGCCGATTGTCTTCTTGCGGTGGTCTAGCAGATATGAGCCGCAGACCGGGCTTTCTATGATGTTGCGTGAGCGCACGCGTTCGGTTTGATATATTCCGCGCCCGGCTCACCCGATGAGAACGGAGGTTCTACGATGCAACCGAACAACAACATGATAAAACGCAATATCAGGGACGCCATCTTCAAAAGCTTCTTCAGGGACAGGGAAAACGTGTTCAGGCTTTACAAGGAGCTCAATCCGGAAGACACGGATGCGACCGCTGAGGACATCTGCGTCTGCAGGCTGAAGCGCGTCCTCGGAAAAGGATTCACGAACGAACTGGGTTTCTTCGTCGCAGACAAGCTTGTATTGTTCTCCGAGTCCAAAAAACTGGATGCCGCATCGTTCAAACTGGGGTCTCTTTTCTTCGTGGCCGAGACGGCTCAGTGCTTCATGTCTGATCTGGGCATCCGCAGGGAACACATCAAATACTTGGGCATCCGCGAATGGATGTCTTTCTCGGCGATCGTCAGCGGCGATGACAGGGCCATCTACAAGCTCACGAAGATCTCCGGAGATATGAGAGGCGATTCCGATCTGGAGAGGATCCCAGTAATGGAAGGCGGCATCGTCGGCGGATATGCCGACATCTGCGGCATAATCGATTCCCTGATACCGGAGGAAGGGGAAGCCGACGCAAAAACTGCGCTGGACCGTGTTCTGGACGAATGCGAGAAGCGCTGCGGGGAGATAGGGTCGATCGTTGCCTCCTCGACGCTGCAGGTCAGAGCGATCTTCGAGGAGCTGTGCGAAGACGAGGATATCGCCATGACGTTCTGCAAAATATACGAGAGGAAAGGGTCGAGGATGGAGTTGTCCCGCATAGTCGACCATCTGTTCGCCATCGGGAAGACCCCGGAGGAAATCTCCGAGATCGTCGATACGTCCGTGGAACTCGTATCATTCAGGTCGGATGAAGCCAATCCGACCGACTCATAAGTGAAAATGAAAAGGGAGGGGGTTAGCCCCCTCATTCTGGAATCACATGCCGGGCATTCCGCCCATTCCGCCTGGAGGCATTCCGGCTCCGGGGCCGCCCGCCGGAGGCGCGGATCTCCTCGCGGCGATGACGTCATCGATCCTGAGGATCATGTTGGCGACTTCCTCGGCGGAGTTGATGGCCTGGACCTTCACTCTGAGGGGCTCGACGACGTTCTTGGCGAGCATGTTGACGGCCTCAGCCTCATCGAGGTCGATGCCGTAGTAAGCGGAGTTGGAATCCTTCTTCTGGTGGGCGTTCTTCAGCTTTATGATGGCGTCGATGGGATCGATACCGGCGTTCTCGGCGAGGGTCCAGGGGATGATCTCCATGGCCTTGGCGAATTTCTCGATGGCCAGCTGCTCCCTTCCGCCGACGGACGAGGCGTAATCCAGAAGCCTGAGCTCGAGTTCGCTCTCGGGGGCTCCGGCTCCGGCGACGACTTTGCCGTCTTCGATGGCGACACCGACGACGCGGATGGCATCGTTCAGGGCCCTCTCGACTTCCTCGAGCACGTGCTCGGTTCCGCCGCGGGCGAAGATGGTGATGGCCTTGGGGTTCTTGCATTCGGAGATGAAAGCCATTCCCTCCTCTCCGATCTGCTTCTCGTCGACTGCGCCGGCGGTTCCCAGATCTTCGGGGGTGATCTCCATGACGTTTCCGACGATGTTGGCTCCGGTGGCCTTGGCGATGGCCTCGAGGTCACTCTGCTTGAGCCTCCTGTATCCGAGGATCCCGTTCTTGGCGAGGTAGTGCTGGACGAGCTCATCCACACCCTTCTGGCAGAAGACGACGTTGGCTCCGACTGCCTTGATTTTGTTCACCATTTCCCTCATGCTGTTCTCTTCCTCGTCCATGAAGGATCTCATGGAGTTGGGGTCGGTGATCTGGATCTGAGCGTCGAACTCTGTCTTCTTGACCTCAAGAGGGCAGGAGAAAAGGGCGATTTTGGCGTTCTCGACGTGGGAAGGCATCCTGGAGTGGACTTTCTCTTTGTCGATGATGACTCCCTCGACCAATTTGGTGTCGGCGATGACGCCTCCGATCTTCTTCTGGATGCGGATGTTTTTGACGTCGACCTTTCCGTTCTCGGCGACGGCTTTGCAGGCTTTGACGACGATGCAGGCCAGAGCATTCTCCTCTTCGCCGACGGATTTTCCGGTCAGGGCGGTCTTGGCGACGCGGCAGAGGATTTTGTTGTCGTTGGCGGGGACGGAGATTTCGTTGAGGATCTCGACGGCTTTCTCTGAGGCCATCTTGTACCCGTTGGTGATGACGGTGGGGTGGACGTTGGCGTCGATGAGCTCTTCGGACTGTTTGAGGAGCTCTCCGGCGAGTATGACGGAGGTTGTGGTCCCGTCTCCGCACTCGGTGTCCTGGGTCTTGGCGACCTCGACGACCATCTTGGCGGCGGGGTGCTGGACATCGATCTCCTTCAGGATGGTGACTCCGTCGTTGGTGATGACGACGTCTCCGATGGTGTTGACCAGCATCTTGTCCATCCCTTTGGGGCCGAGGGTCGACCTGACGGCGTCGGCGACGGCTTTGGCGGCGGAGATGTTGTTGAACTGGGCTTCTTTGTCCTTGCTCCTCTCGGTCCCCTCTTTGAGGACGATGACGGGCTGGTTTCCGTTTCCGTACATTTGAATGCACCTATGGAGGCGGATACAATATTCCTTCTATATAAACTATTCTCAAATTCTCACAAATTTGAGGTTATTAGGATTGAACGATGGTGCGCGAGCGTCGGTTTATTTATCATTATGCGGTATGCGGTCTTATGGACAGGGAGGGCGCAAAGGCGAAGGCCGTTGAGGTGGGGGACGCGCTTTTCAGAATCGTCACCATACTGATGGCCATAGCCATGATCCTGTATGTCGTGGCAGAGATTTACCATAATATTAAATTTTATGGCATCTTCGGCTGCGCGATTTATTATGGGGTTCCTTTCGTTTGCGCGCTGCTGATCCTTTTGGACCGGCATCGCAGCGTCTTCTTCGCCGTGGGCATGTTCGCCATTTCAATAGGGTTTTCCAGGTTTCTGAAATACGGAACGATGATACTGAGCGAAAGCGGAGAGAGCATTTTCTCTTTGGCTATGTTCTATGGCGGCATAGTACTCACGATTCTGGCGCTGAACATGATGTATTCGGGTTACAGATACATCAAGCGCAATTCTCGCTCTGTCACATACATCATAATATCGACTTTTCTGTTCTCCGCCGTAATAATGGGAGAGATCATCATGAGACTCAGGTCTACGGAGGACACCATGTCCTTTTTGGCCGAGACCAGCAATCTGATGGCGACTCTGTTCATGTATCTGATCTATTTAGGCCTGGTATGGTCGGAGCCTGTGAGGAGATCCACCAATCTGGAGAAGCTGGAAAATACTCTCACCACCCTGAGGGTTGACAACAGCGTCGGATTGGATCTCTCCATGCGCAAAGGGGCGATCGATAGGTTCGTCGGTTTCGTCAGCGGCGAAATCCCGGGCGATCTCCATGCGGCAGGCCCTGTGACCTCCAGAATCAGAGTCAAGGCTCATGACGGGCTGGTCTGGATGACTTACAATCTCGAGAGATGGGACGACGGCCGCGTCTACATGACCGTGGACCGCTCTGAAGATGATTCGGCCCTCGATCCCACTGTTTTCATCGTGGAAGACGCAAAATTCCAGGATGGGGAGCTTGCTGTGAGATTCGGCAGCGGAAGGGTATCCAGATTCAGGATAAGGGGCGAATCGGAGGATGAAATCTCCATGGCGGGGGTTTTAGATTGAAGCTGACGTGCTGGCACAAAGGAATGTTTCTTGCCGTGACCATGTCCCTTACGGCATTGCTGTTATGGCTGGGCAACAAAAATGAGGATGCATGGACTCCCTTGGGAATCGGCTGCATGGTTCTGCTTATTGTCGGCTCATTTTTGGTCGCCCGCACTTCCAGAAGCAGCCTCAAAGATTCCTTGGCCATAGCATCCATGTTTATGGGCGCCTATATCGTCTTGAACGCGGCCGTCGGCCTGATGTCCGAAAACGACAGGGTGTTCGTGTTTTATCTGGGCATGTTCATGGCGGGTGGCGCGGTCATCTTCTTCGGTTTCGGGCTTTTCGCCGGGGTGAATTACAACATCATCAGAATCCGGTGCCTTTCTGCCGTAGTGCTCGGCGCCGCTCTGATATATTTGGTGACGAATCTGGTGACGATAGAGGATATCGTCCTCTGGGCGAAGAGCTTTTGGATTTATTTCATTCTGATCGCTCAGGTGTCGGCGTTCCTGGTTGTTTCATTGGACCGCTAGCTCGGGGCATTCCTTATCTGGGAAAGCCTCGACGATTCCATCGAAGCAATCTCGAAGAGGATGCGCGATGCGACGGACGCGTATCTGATCAGGGAAGACGCTGAGAGGCTGGCATCCGCGATAGGGAAAGAGGGCGCCACGGAAGAGGCCGTTCTGAGGAGCCACTCCCACGGAAACAGGCCGATCATCGCGTCTTACATCGATGGCAGATCGGTCATCGACATAGTCCGGGATGATAGCGGCAACAAAGATCCTTTGCTGTCGATGGAGACGCGCTGCGCATCGCTGTCCGAGGAGGCAGTCATATTCTACGGCGTCGGAGGGCGCAGAATCAAGCTGAAGATTTTCGACGGCATCCAAGAGGACATGTCGAATCCGAAGATTTTCGGAGTGGAGTTCGATGCCCGCAATTTTGGCCGGTGGCTGAAAAAGAAGTTAGGGAAGAGGCAAGAGCCGGACTGAACAGCAATAGGGATTCGGCGCTTTCCATAGAATGAACTTCGCTGAGAGGTCTCTCGTTCTCGTATGCGAACGGGGCCTTAGTAGCGAACCATTGAAACCGGGCTTCGGCCCTGCTTTCCGTTCTGGGGCGAAATGCCTCGGAGCGTCTCATCTACACCTACGCAAGAAAATGAAATAATCTACCGCGGATATCTCCCAGCGATGCTCCTAGAATTCTCCGTACGCAATTTCGGGCCTTTCAAAGACGTCGCTACGATGTCTTTGGTTCCTAGCACGTCAGATGAGCATCCGGAGAATGCGCTGGATTCGGAGGCATCTGAGCAAGGGGTTTTGGGCTCAGCCTTTGTATATGGGCCCAACGGGTCCGGAAGAGCCACGCTGTTGGACGGGCTCCGCGCTATAAAAATGATTTTGGGCGGGAACGTTTCGCCCGCATCCTTTGCAAACCCTTGTGTTCTGGGCTCAGGCGGACCCTCGGAATTCAGCGTCATGGTAGCGGGCCGCTATTTCCCGTACTACTATTCAGTGGAGGTTTCCGACCGCGGTATAGAATCGGAATCTCTTTACCAGTTTGCGACCGGCCGCCGTTCCATGGTGTTCGTGCGCTCGGGGAACGAATTCAGATTCGGGAAGGGAGCGGTAAAGGGCCACGGCACCCCATCGGTAGAAAGTTCCTTTGCCTATCTGCCAGTGGCCGCTGAATTGGGGGATCCAGCTTGCTCCGAGACAATGGCGGAGATTGCCAAGATAAGTTTTTGCGATGATAGTTCTCCGTGCGATTTGGTTTCTGACTCAGAATTATATACTATAGTCTTACGTGCTCTTCGCATCTGTGACACTGGTATCGTAGGTTTTTCTGACGGTGTTGTCACTCACGAATGCGGGGGAAAGACATTTTCCATCCCTTGGGAAATCGAGTCGGATAGCGCAAAGGCCATTCTCGGCATCATTCCGGCAGTCTGCGAAGCTCTGCAACTTGGAAAGACTGTAGTGATAAAAAATATGTGGGGCCTTCATCCGAGAGTGATCCGCTGGATAGTCGAGCAATTCTCTTCCGAACGCAATCCCAATTCGGCTCAGCTTATCGTTTCTATGTATGATACCTCCGCGATGGATCTGAAGAATCTGCTCAGACGCGATCAGATCTACGTTTTGGACCGTGGTTCCGGCGGATCCTCACGCTTGACGAGAGTAACCGATATCGGAGGAATCCGCAAAGATGCCGATTTACAGAAAGCGTACTTCGGCTGGAAATTGGGCGGGCTTCCAAGGATCAGCTCTTCGGAGCAGCTTCTGAGAAGATGATGAATTTGCTCTTGATACCCGTGTTCGATTAACAGACTATAGTACTACTATCAGCAGCTCTGAGGCTATCATCCAATCATCATGCAATGCGGATAACGCGAAGCCCTCTAGACGAGCATTCATCCGCGATTTTCTCGAGCGTCTGCGGGGAATCGATCGCGCCCCTCTTTCCGAACGGCTCCACATCGATTTGGCGCGCCTGCAGACCGCCCAGGTAAACCTTCTCCGTTTCTGAGGATGACAGTTCCTCCGCAAGCTCTTTTTCCTTGCCTGACAGCATCGCCGTCGCTGGCATCACCATCGCCGATGTTCTCACACCATCCCTTGCGAGTTCGCGCATCGCTTTCAGCCTGGCATCCGGAAGCGGGGCTCCGGGTTCCGCCATCAGCGATTCCTTTCTGCCAAGGGATGTTATCGTCATGATCACTTCGGTATCGGTCTCCCTCAGGATATCCGAATCTCTGGCGACCAGATCGGATTTGGTCATCACGCATACGGGGTTGCTGCTGGTCCGGAGCACCTCCAGACATCTGCGGGTCATCAGGAATCTGCGCTCAGCATATTGGTATCCGTCTGACGACTGGCCTATGCAGATTCTGGCGCCGCGGACGGCCGGGAGCTCTTTAGACAGTCTCTCAGGGATGTTGGGGCGCACCCTTACGACCCTCCGCTGCGATTGATCCGAGTTTCTGTAGCTGCGGCAATAGACGCATCCGTGTTCGCATCCGCCGTATGGGTCCAGGCCGTAATCGTAAATCATCGGCATATCAGTAGGGTGGAGCGCCCTTTTGCATTCGGAAATCCTGTATTCGCCCTCCCATTCGCCTTTGCTGGGGTCGAAATCCAAGAGGGTGGCATCGATAGAACTCATCCAATCTCCTCTGGACCTTCCATTCCCTGAGCATGTCCGAGCGCTTCTTCCATTCGTCGCGCTTCAGTCCCATATAGCCGTCGATATGAGGCCAGAGCCCCTCCAGAGTATCAGATTCTACGGGGTCGTACAGCAACGCCGCCCTGCAATTCTCCCTGATATTCCACACGCCCAGCGGGATGTTGTACCCCGGGTGGATCTCCCTCATGACAATCACCCCTGCGCTGCGCCTCTCCTTCTCCAGCGCCTCGGCGACCGCCAATCTGGCCGCGTAATAGCTGCCGCCCATGAGGGCATATTTTTTCTTGCCGTCGAAATGCTCCCCGTCGACCTCGAAATTGATCTTGGAGCTGACCTGGTTCCAACTGGACTGGGGGTACCACGCCTCGATCATCTCGAAGCGCCATGAGCTCGGGATCATTATGATCGCCCACCTGTTGTCCAGCTGGTCCCAGAAATAGACCCTGTACTTGTCGATCGTCTCGTTGTATTTTATGCGGTTAACGATGTCTTTGGAGATCATGTCGTCCACTGCGGTTATGCTCCATCTCGTGGGGACGAAGCGCCGGTTTTTGCCGACTCCCATGGTTCCGACCGAGAATGCCTTCTCTATCTCTGTGACGCGGGTCCCGGCGCGGTATGAAGCCACCACGGCATCGGAAGCTTTCAGATCCGTGTCGTAGAAGCTGCGCTCCAGGCTCCTTTCGAACCTCCCATTCCCTACGCTAAGGGTTTCCATGCGGGCGGAAGGTCCGAAAGGCTGAACCGCGTCGTCCAGCGCGGCCGCTCCCTTGGGTTTGGAGGCGAAGCTCGTCTCGACGTCTACCGGTCTTTCCATCATGGCCAGCTCTTGGACGTCGTCGACGATCCTTCCGGCCTTGGCAAAATCTCTGGCGTCTATCCTGTGCTTACCGCGGACCAATCTCAGTCTCATGTCGACTATCGCGCCTTGGGTTCTTCCTACCCATCTTTCAGGGAGGTCCAGCAGCGATGTGTCGCCGAACTCCTGCGGGAGCAGCGGGCCTATGTCAACTTTTGGATATCCGAATCTGCCTACGAACACCGACGGCGGGCTGCATCCGGCTATGTCCTTGGAATTCACCACAGGGAAACTCTTCTGGCCTGCGTAGAACTTCGCCATCAATGGGCATTGAGATTTTCCGCATAGGTTGCGCGAACCCTTGCAAATCACGCACAAACCGCTTTTGACAGTGGATTCGTCCGCATCGAATGCAGCTTGGAAAAGCCCATCGGAGGCCATCAGGCCACTGATATCCTTTCCATTATGTAAACATGCTAGGGCATTCCGATAGAACCGAGATTCCGGACGATTCGCAATATCGGCTCTGCGACATGTAATTATTTTGTTATAATATCATAAAAAAGAATAATTTTAATCCTAATATATTGGTTTTTCAGTAAACTTTATACATATATTGAAAAACTATGGAACCCATTTTGGGATGCCCGTTGGGCGGTCGTGAAGTTATGTTACTCGACTCCTTAAAGAATCTGTTAGGCGGCAAAAAAGATGAAGAGGAAGAGGAAGAAGAATCCACTTCCGAGACAGATGAAGAGCTTCAGAAAAAACACAGGAGAGGTCATGGTCCAGGCGGACCCCACGGCGACAGGCCCAGGCCCCCGGAGTGGAACGGAAAGGAAAGTTCCGGCACTGAAGATTTCAAGGGAAGCGACAGGCCGAAGCCCCCGGAATGGGGAATAGAAGGCGAAGATGGGTCTGAGGGCGGAATCGGCCGCAGGCACAGCAGATTCGACGACGTCGCGGGCGATCGTGACCCCAGGCGCAGGCCCAAGAAGAATAAGTTCGAAGATGTCGGGTCCGACGAACACACCGATTGATATCGTTGCGTGGGATAGAATCCCATATCAATGACTAAAATGAGAATGAAGCAGGCGACATTTGGGCAAAAGCCCTGCAAGGGGATGTCTCCTGCTTTACTTCTCTAAGAATTTGCGGATTATATAATTTGGGATGATTTCTTCGGTTTTGAAGGCTTTCATCTCGATGATGGCGCCGTTAATCGTCGTTTAGGGATCATAATCCGGCACCAAGACCAGTTCCAAACCGAAAAGCCTCTCGAAATCTCCTTTTATTTTCTCCATGCGCCAAATCTCCATGGAAGGGTCTTCTGAGCATGTGAATCTCAGCATCGCCGTCCCTCCCGCGTTCTCCAGGGTTATCCCTTCGATGGACGATGTCCGGTGACGGTCCAAAATGTCGCCCATACGCAGGAACAGGGAGCACTGCCGGATCTCCAAGGATTCCTTTGGCGACAGTCCTCTGAGATTCCTGTCTTTCGGGCCGGGGAATTTTTTGTGGTGGAATCTGGCCATCAGGCCCATGTCCCTGAGTTCGGCGGTGTCGAACCCCACCATATCAGAATTCTCGATCATCATCTGGGAGAGGATGTGGTGGTCGTTGTAGTTCACTATCTCCCCAATATCGTGCAGGAACGCGGCGCAGGACAGCATATCCCTCATGTCGCGCTGCATCGCGTGCAGACCTATGGCAGCAGCGCCGTCGAAGATCTGGACGGAATAGTTCTGGACGGCCGACGCATGCTTGAGATCGCATCCGCATCTGCGGGCCAGTGTGGATACGGAAGCTTTGCGCACGTCCGACAGCATACCGCCTCTGGACAGGTGGTAGTCGGCCTGCAATCCCTCCCTCAGCCCCATGGGGGTGATCTCTATCCTTTCGATCCCGAAAAGGAACATGAGCTCCTCGGCGATGGCTCCGCCGCCGATTATTATGTCCGCCCTGGCTTTGGCCAGTCCGCGAACGTTCTCCCTTCTTGCGGCGTCCATCTTGCAGAGATATCTCATCAGGTCGCGGAGTTCTTCGTAGGTCATGTATGAGGCGTCGCCGTCGCCCCTTCTCGCGGCGCACATGGCCGCCAGAGCGATCATCGTGCCGGATGACCCGTAAGCTTTGGAATAGCCTGTCTCCCTCACCATGCCCAAAGCGTGGTAGGATCTGACGTCGACCTCCCTGAGAAGCTGGTCGTAATCCTCGGCCTGGACCGTGCCGGAAACGTCTATGCCCAGCCCGTAAGCGAAGCGGACCGCCCCGACGCTCAGGCTGTCGATGAAGAGGTTCCTGCCCTTCTCGGCTATGATGACCTCGGTGCTTCCGCCGCCTATGTCGATGGCCAGAGACCTTTCTTCGGGGCCGTCCGAGCCGAATATCCCAAGGGAAATAAGCCTGGCCTCCTCGGCGCCGGGGATGATCCTGACGTCCGCGTAAGGGGATATCGCCTTGGCCAGTTCCCCTCCGTCCGGGGCTTCGCGGGCGGCGCAGGTGGCGACGGCAATGACCTCGTCAGCGCCCATCCCTTTAGAGACTCTTGAGAACCTGGACGCTATCAGGGCCGCCCTACGGATGGTGTCCCTTCCGATGAGGCCATCCGAGTACAGCCCTTTCCCCAGGCGGATCATCTCCTTGTCCTGGAACACCGCTTTCCCAGAGGTCCCGCCGAAGTACCTGACCACCGAGAGGTGGATGGAATTCGTGCCTATGTCTATGAACCCGACCGTCTCATCGCTCTGCGGATCCATGCCACGATCCTCTGTGTTTGATGAACCATTCCTGGGATCTCAACTTCTTCTCGCCCTCTTCGCGTCCCACGGGGACGTAGCTCCCATCAGACAGCAGCTTCTTTGCTTTCACGTTGTCGGCGAGATGGACCTTCAGTATGCAGTCCCTTATCATGGCCAGCATATCCTTGTCGAGCACGGGGAACAGCACTTCCACTCTGGCCAGAAGGTTGCGGGGCATCATGTCGGAGGATCCCATGTACATCTCCGGGTCCCCGCCGTTCTCGAAGTAATAGATCCTGGAATGTTCGAGGAATCTGTCGACTATGCTCGTCACGCGGATGTTCTCGGATATCCCCGGGATCCCCGGTCTCAGGCAGCATAGGCCTCTGATGTTCAGGTCGATCTTTACCCCGGCTATGGATGCCTTGTACAGCGAAGCTATGATGTCAGAGTCTATCAGCCCGTTCGCCTTCATCGCGATGTATCCGTTCCCCTTCTCCTTGTGGACGGATATCTCCCTGTCGATCTTGGCGATGAGGGAATCCTTCAGCGTCAGAGGGGCGACCAGAAGATGCTTGTACATCCTCGGCCCGAAAAACCCGGTGAGAGCGTTGAACAGCTCGCCCACGTCCTCTCCGATCTCCTGGTTGGCCGTCAGGAACGATATGTCGCCGTATTGCTTGGCCGTGGAGGTGTTGTAATTCCCGGAGCTCATGTGCGTGTATCTGACCAGCCTGCTGCCTTCCAGGCGGACCACCTGCAGCAGCTTGGAATGTACTTTCAGGTCCAGCGGCCCGAATACCACGTGGACTCCGATCTTCTCCAGCTCCTTGGCCCAGCGGATGTTGTTGGTCTCGTCGAATTTCGCGCGGAGCTCCATCAGAACGGATACGGTCTTCCCGTTCTCTCTCGCTCTTATAAGAGCACGCACGAGGGACGGATCCTTCCCTATCCTGTAAAGGCAAATTTTGATGCTCTGGACGGTGGGATCCTCGGCGGCCTGCGCCACGAAGCGCACGATGGTCCCGAAGGATTCGTACGGATGGAAGAGTATCCAATCCTTCTGCCTGATGGCGGCGAAGATGTCGGTTCCTTCAGCCAGCTCGGGCGGGACGTAGGGCTCGAAGGTCTTGTCTTTGAGCTTCGGGTAGTTCATCCCGGCAATCTCCCAGAGGTCGACCAGCATCACGAACTCCGATTTGTGCACTTGCACCTCGGAGAGCTTGAGATTCTTCGCAAAAAGGCGGGCCATGTCGTCCGGCATCGTCTTCTCGGCGACCATCCTGACCGGGAAACCAACTCCCCTGTCTTCGATGGCGTCTTCGACCGAGGTCATGAAATCGCAGGCCTCGTCGATGGTCACTTTCACATCGGCGTTGCGGGTGACCCTGAAGGTGTAGGCCCCTTCGATCTCCCTGTCCGGGAACAGAGAAGAGATGTGGCTCTCGATTATGTCCTCCAGCATCACAAGAGTGGTGCCTTTGGAGGACGGGACCTCTATGAATCTGGGCAGGACGCCTACGGGAACTTTCACTCTCGCATAGTGCTGGCCTTTGGGGTCGGACAGCTTCACGGCTATGTTCAGCGAGTTGTTTGATATGAAAGGGAACGGATGGGACACGTCAAGGGCCAGCGGGGTGAGCAGAGGGTGTATTCTCTCCCTATAGAACCAGGAGACCCAGGCCATCTGATCGGTGACAAGATCATCCACCTTGGCTATCCTAATGCCGGCGTCGGCCAGCGCCTGCCTGATGTCGTCCCAGCATTTGGCATATCTGTTCACCAGCTCCTGCACAGTCTTGGAGATGGATTCCAGAAGGAGATTCCTGTTGATGCCCAAGTAGTCCGGGCCGGGTATGGGGGTCTTGGATATGATGCCGGGGACGCGGATCATGAAGAACTCGTCCATGTTCCCGCAGCATATCGCTATGAATTTCACCCTCTCAAGAACCGGATTCGATGCGTCCTCAGCCTGCTCGAGGCATCTCCTGTTGAATTCCAGCCAGGAAAGCTCCCTGTTGATGTAGTATTTCTCATCGTACAGGTCCGGCCCAGGCTCATCCAGGTTCCGGGACATCTCAATCTTCCTCTCTGTTCCTTATCCTGACGGATTCGCAGTGGGCGTGGAGGCCTTCGGCGGTAGATATCGCCTCTATGGTCTGGGCGATCGCGGCCAGGCCTTCCTTGGAGAGGTACTGGACGGTGGAAGTCTTCATGAAATGCGCCACGTTGAGCCCGGAGGACACTGCGGCGTGGCCGGCGGTAGGCAGGACGTGGTTGGTTCCGGACGCGTAATCCCCGGCCGCGACGGGGGTGTACGGACCGACGAATATCGATCCGGCGTTCCTCACTTTGCTCAGGGCGTCCAAGGGGTCGCGGACCTGTATGGAAAGGTGCTCGGGGGCGATCCCGTTCATGACCTCTATCGCCAGGTCCAGCTCGTCGCACACGATGTATCCGGAGTTGCCCATGGCTTTGGTGATGATCTCCCTTCTGGGGGTCTCCATGATCATCTTCTCCATGTATTTCCAGGCCTTATCCGGAAGCGATCTGTCTGTGGTGACCAGGAGGCAGGCGGAAGAAGGGTCGTGCTCAGCCTGAGCGACCAGCTCGGATGCAACCAGTTCAGGGTCGGCGGAGGAATCGGCCAGCACGGCGACTTCGCTCGGCCCGGCGGGGAAGTCGATCTCGACTTTGTCCCTGAGCATCATTTTGGCGCTGGTCACGAACACGTTTCCCGGCCCTACGATCTTCTGGACAGGCTCTATGCTCTCGGTCCCGAGGGCCATGGCTGCGATTGCCTGGGCCCCGCCGCAGAAATAGATCTCGTCGGCGCCTGCGATGTCGGCTGCCACCAGAGTTATCGGGTTGGGATTGGGTGGGGTGCAGAAGATGACCTCGTCGACTCCGGCCACTTTCGCCGGGATCACGGTCATCAGAACCGTGCTCGGATAGGATGCGCGCCCACCGGGGACATAGCATCCGACCCTCTCCAAGGGCGTGGTCTTGACTCCGAGCGTTATCCCCGGCTCAACCTCTCTCAGCCACATGTCTGCCGGCTTCTGCATCTCGTGGAAGCGCTGGATGTTGTAGGCCGCGTTCTCGAGCTCATCGACGATGTCCTGGGGGACCTTGTCGTATGCGGCTTCGATGTCTTCGCGGGTGGCTTCCACGGATTCCAGCCTGACTTTGTCGAATTTCTCGGCCAGTTCGATGAGGGCCTCGTCCCCCTTCTCGCGGACCATCTCTATGATTCCGCGGACGGTATCGGCAACCTGATCCACTTTGGATTCGCGGTTCGTCTTCCAGAAATCCTCGTCGACTTCCTTCCATTTAGCCGGTTTATCTGCGGGATTCGCTTTCTCGTTGCTCATGCCGTCTTAATGGATGGGAAGGACTTAATCCTTAGGTACAAAGTGCTATTGAGAACGTCTCATCCATGAACAACGTTATAACGAATATCGCTATAATCGAGGCGCATGAGGGTCATCATCGTCGGCGCAGGGGATGTGGGGTATGTTTCAGCGGAAACTATAGCGAGCACCCATGACGTTCTTGTGATCGACAACGATGCGTCCAAAGTCCAGGCTGTGACTAACAATCTCAACGTTTCTGTCCTCCACGAGGATGGCTCCAACCCTCGCAAACTCAAGGAAGCCATAGAGAAGCACAGGGCCGAGGCGATCGTATCCACCCTCAAGGATGATGCCGTGAATCTTTTCATATGCACGGCCGCCAAAAGGTTCGACAAGGATATACTTACGATAGCTTCCATCAACAATCCTGATTATATTCTGGATATGGAGGGGGGCAGGTCCATCGATGCCGACAGGATAATGTCGCCGGAGATGAGGACAGCCGAGAAGATGTACAAGATGGCCGTCCTGGAGAATGCCACCGATTATGATTTCGTGGACCATCTCGGCATCGGAGCCGCCATTTTTTCGGTGAAATTGGGCAGCAACGTCGTCGGGAAAGTGGTTCTCGAATTGGCTCTCCCGCCGGAATGCGTGATTTTCGGCATCTATCGCGGCGGGGACCTGGAATTGGACGTGGATATGATGGAGATCCGCGTCGGAGACAGCATCTGCGTGGCCGGGAGCGAGAAAGGATTGGAGAAATTCAACACGTTCCTCGGCGTGAAGCATAAGGCGGTTGAATTCGCCATCTTAGGGGGGTCAATAGTCGGTGTAAACGTGGCCAAAATGCTGATCCATAGGTCCGACATCAAAAGGCTGGTCACCATCGTCGAACACGATCCTGACAGGTGCAGGGAGCTGACCAAGCTGATTCCGGAGGCTTTGGTTCTGAAGGAGGACTTCAAAGACCCCAGGGTCCAGAGGAACGAGGACCTGTTCAGGGCGGATTGCCTCATAGTGACGTCCGGATCCGACGATACCAACCTCCTGATGAGCATGTCGGCATCCAAGTACAATTCAGAGAAAGTGATCACAAGATACTTCAAACCCGAATACAAGGACATATTTGCCTATACAAACCTCGATACCATCGCCGGATTCTACAGGATAATCTCCAACGAGATAACCAAATGCATCCTGCCGGACGAGGTCGCTCTCATGAGGATGAGGAACTACAGCGAGCTGTTCTTCACCGTCGACGTCATGAAAGCACCCAATTTCCGCAACAAGTTCTTCGGGGACATCCAGATAGTCAGGAACGCCAAAGTCGTGGCGATCTATCGCAACGGCGGGATAATCTTTCCGGAATTGGACACGATGCTGCTGGATGATGACAAGATGGTGGTTTTCACCACCGCGACCAACGAAGCCGAGCTTAAGAACACATTCGGGAAAATATCCCTGCCTGAGTTGTGAAACCGTGCGGAGAATCGATTTCAGGGACTTTGCGGTATGGTCCAGCACCACTGTCAAATATCTCGGTTCGATAGAGCTCCTGCTTGGCATATGCCTGTTGCTGCCGACAGGCATGGCCGCTATTCTGGGCGAGGATTACGCCCCATTCCTGACTCCGGTTCCCATCCTCATTACGATGGGGGGTCTGCAGTTCGTCCTTTTCAGGGATTCGGAGAGCTTCAAGCCGGTAAACGGTCTTTTGCTGATAGCTCTGGCTTGGCTGACGCTTTTCGTTATCGGGACGATCCCGTATGCTCTGTACGGTCTTCCTCTTCTCGATTCCATGTTCGAATCGGTAAGCGGTTTCACGACCACCGGCGCATCCATAATACCCGATCCGACCGCTATGCCGGTGTCGCTGATGGTTTGGAGGTCCTTTACCCAGTGGGTCGGAGGTATAACCGTCATCCTGGTGTTCATGTACATGATGCCCATGGTCGGCATCGGTCGCGCGGTGCTTATCAACGAGCTCGCCGGCTCCGGCTCCACCGACTATACGCTGAAGCTCCAGAAAGCCGCGGTATCCTTCATTCTGGTCTATTCTATTTTTACGATAGCCAATTATCTGATCATAATCGCGCTCGGGGTTAATCCGGTCGATTCCTTGTGCCTCACATTCGCGACCATCTCAACGGGCGGATTCCTCAACACCGTCGACAGCCTCGCCAGCTATTCGCCGCCAGTCAAGATGGTCACCGCCCTGTTCATGTTCCTGGGAGGCGTGAATTTCTACCTCCACTACAACGCCATAGTCCGCAGGCAGAGGGGCGTCTACAGAAAGAACTCCGAATTCAAGTTCAACGTCGTCTGGTTCCTGCTGGCTGCGGGCGTATTCTTCGCCATGATGCTGATGAACACCGACGTGTCCAAATGGGGAGACAGGGAATTCATCGATCTGATCGAGACCTCCCTGTTCTCGGTGGTGTCCATGGGAACCAGCACGGGAGTCACGATCGGCGACGCATCCCAGTTCCCGGCGCAGTGCGTGACCATATTGCTGGTGGTCGGATTCATAGGCGCATCATCGGGTTCCACCAGCGGAGGGATAAAAATCGGAAGGCTGAACGTGATCTATCAGTTCATGAAGGTCACCATCAGCAGGACGCTGCATCCCAACGCCATCAGGGATGTGAGGGTGGACGATCAGATCATCGACCATGCGGCGGTTCTGTCCGCTTTTTCGATAATGACGCTGTTCATGGTCACCATGCTATCCGGTTCTGTTATCATCATGATGGCCGGATACAATATTCTGGATTCCATAAACATCTCCATCGCCATGGTCGGGAATCTGGGGACAGGTTTCGGCTATTTCGGCCCCAACGGAAGCTTCTGCGATCTCGGCGGGATCACCAAGGTCATCATGATGCTCCTGATGTGGGTAGGACGTCTCGAAATCCTGACCGCTCTGGTGTTCTTCGCGCCATCGTTCTGGAAGGAGCTTTGGACCCATCATGCCAGGAAAACCAGATGGAAGAAGAACGCCAAGAATTCCAGCTGACGGTCAGCTTCTGAGGTCGCAATAGGAGATGATGTTCAGCGCGGCCTTGTCTCCGGGCCTGACTTCGTTTATCGCCCCGGCGACGATGCGGGCTTTGTCGATTTCGCCCTTCTCGGCCAGGCTGAGACCCAGTATCTCCATCGCGCCGACATGGGCGTGGTCTATCTGGACCGCCCTTGATGCATATGCTCCGGCCGATTTGGCGTTGCCGACAATCCACATCGCATAAGCCGCGAGGGCGTAGGAGTCGGCGGTCTTCTCTTTGAGGTTGGCGCGGACGTATTTGACCGCTTCCTTCTGCTTCCCGGCGGAGATCAGGGACGATACATACGCCACCCCGGCCTCGTAATTGGCAGGGTTTTCCGCGATCAGCTCCGAGGACACGGAAATGGCATCGGAATGCTCTCCAAGCGAGCTGTACGTCCCTGCAAGAAGGCACCTGTCAGACAGCGACGGAGAGGATATGGACTGAAGGCAGGCCAAAGCGGATTCGTACTCTTCCATGTCGGAGAGGCATTCCGCAGATGCTCTAAGCGTCTCGTCGGTCTTCGGTATCCCTTTGAGCATCCCATAAGCGTTCGAAGGGAATCCGAGGCTTCTCAGGGTCAGCGCTATCTGGAGCTTGGTTTCGTCGTCGGATGCGGTCTTCTCAGCTATAGCGATGAGATCCGGCATTATGGACCGGTCTCCGACCGCCGACATCAGGGAGATGCATTTGACGGCGGTGAAAGGGTCGCTGCCATTCTCGGCGATAGCTTTGATCTTCGCTGGGACCTCCGACAGCCGTCCTTCTGCTATGTCTTTGCGGACGGCCGCGAATTCGGCTTCCATATCCATGGCACGGCATCGGCGAGCTGAAAATAACTTTATCGCCAGAATGCCGGGAGCATCCAATAAATAACTGCAAATCGATTGCGGAGCGTTCATATGATCATCAAATCGCTCTACATCAGCGGACTGTTCAACCAGTTCGATTATACGCTGAATCTGTGCGACGGGCTCACTTTCATCCATGCCCAGAACGGGTTCGGAAAAAGCACGGTCATGCGCATGGTATATGCCGCTATGAAGGGCGACGTGAGATATCTATCGGAAACGCCCTTTACAAGGCTGGACATAGGCTTCTTCGACGGGACGAATCTGATAATCGAGAATAATTCCGGCGAATTGCTCATCCAGATGCAGAAGAATGAGCTGGAGACGGAGATAACCCCGGAAGAGATGGCCGACATATGCGATGTCACATACATCTCCCCCGAGAGGCTCGTCATCAAGAAGAAAGACGGCCATCTGGCTCCCGCCCTCGAGACCTACGCCCAAGAGCTCTATGAGCGCATCAGATACTCTCGCGAGCATTCCGAGCTGGTTCCATACGAGGGCAAGCGCAAAGAGATGACCGACGGCGAGCTGGAATTCTGGTGCAAGGACCTCAAGGCCAAATTGGATTTCATCAGCGATGCGGGGTTCGAGCCCGATATCCCTGCTGGGTACAGGTTCCCGCCGTCCAGATACGAGCTCATGAATTACAGGAAGGATTACGAGGATCTCGCTTATTCCATCTCCGAATACGTCGAAAAGAATTACATCCTGGCCGAATCCATAGTGATTTATAAGGATCTGATCAACGAATTGTTCATCAACAAGACCGTCGACATCCTCGACAACGGGAAGATCTCGGTGACATTGGATTGCGGGGGCGCCCTCCAGCTTTCCAGGCTCTCATCCGGCGAGAAGCAGATCATGATCATGCTCTACATCATCCTCTTCCACGCCGAACCCGGGACCGCGGTCATAATCGATGAGCCGGAGATCTCGCTGCACATAGTGTGGCAGCAGAAGCTCGGAGCCATATTCTCGGACATCTGCAGGGTGAGGGGCATCCAGATAATAGCCGCCACGCACTCTCCCCAGGTCATCCACGACCTTTGGGACAATGCCAGGGAGATGAAGCCTGAAAATGCGCAGTAATCTGGGGAGCAGCGACGTCTGCAACGAAGTCATGATGATGCGCTCCGCTGTGGGCGGCGCATTCGTTCTGGTAGAAGGCGTCACAGACGACCGCGTCTACGGAAAATTCATCGCCGAGGGCGTCAGGATAGTTCAGTGCCATTCCAAGGACAACGTCCGCAGGGCCGTCAAGGAGCTTACCGGGCACAGAGGGCTCAAGGAGGTCATCGGGATAGTGGACGCGGATCTGGATCTTCTGGACCACAAATGCGAGACGCCTCCGCTTTTCCGCACGGATTGCAGGGACATGGAGATGCTCTGCATCAGGAGCAACGCTTTGGACGACGTGCTAGACGAATACGCTGACCGCGACAAATTGAAGGCGTTCACATCCAAATACGGTCCAGTCAGAGATGTTCTGGTCAATTCCAGCAGCCCGATCGGGCTTCTCATGCACATCTCCATGCGCCAGAGCCTGGACCTCAATTTCGGCGATCTGGATGCGGGGAAATTCATCGACCGCAAGTCCCTGCGCCTCGACAAGAAGGACCTCATCAAGGAGGTTCTATCCAATTCCGGCTCTGCGAAGGCATCAAGCGGCCTGCTGATGGAACTTCTGCAGAAAGAGGAGGCGGAGCTCGAGGATCCTTGGCATGCCGCCAGAGGCCATGACACCGTTTCCATATTGCTTTTGGCGCTCACCACCAATTTCGGCTCTTTCAACGCCAGGAATCTCAACGAAGGGGCTTTGGGAGGCGCGCTTCGGCTGGCTTTCTCGGATTCGGATTTCTTCGACACGAGGCTGTACCGCGATACGGTCAGATGGGCGGAGAAGAATGGTCTCAAGCTCTGGGACATAAAACCCCTCTGAGAACCGGCGGATTCTCGGTATCAAAATGATATAAATGTTTATATCTATGAACAAATTAAAATCTGAGATATCAAAATGGTATCAATACCCGAGAACGTCAAAGCCCTTTTCAACGACAAAGACGCATGCAAAATCATCGCGACAGCCTGCAAGGACGGGAAACCCCATGCGATCCCTGCGGGAACCATCGGCGTTTTCGACGACAGCACCATGGTTGCCGTCCAGATTTTCATGGACGTTTTCGTCAAGAACATCGAAAGCAATCCCAAAGCGGCCTTTACCGTCGCAAAAAGGATGGAAGCTTACATCGTCAACACCGAGCTCAAAGCCAAGCTTTTCAACGGCCCGATCTACGATATGATGTCAAACAAGATCCAGGAGATGCTTCACCTTCCCATCAAATCCGTCCTTCTCTTCGACATCAAATCCGTGTACGACCAGAGCGCAAGCCCCAATGCCGGAAAGAAACTCGCTTGAAAGCGCGGCATCCAGGGCGGTTCATCTTCGGGCCGCCCTTCAAACCCCTCCACAGTCTGCAAGTCTCAGTGGCGTGGCGTTTTTCACTCTATATTCAGCAACCCCGAGAAGTTGGTCATGTCCAGGACCGCTTTCACTTCCTTGTTCACGTTGATCAGCTTGATGCCGTTCTTATCTTCCATGAGCTCGTCCGCGTTCAGAAGGGATCTGAGTCCCGCTGACGATATGTAAGATACGCCGGACATGTCGAAAACCAGCGATGCGGCCGTTGCGGCTTCCCTCTCCACGACCTCATCCAGTTCCGGGGCCGTCACGTAGTCGACGTTGCCTTTGGGGGCTATCGTGGTCACGCCGTCTTTCTTCTCTATTCCGAATTCCATGGTATCACATCTCTTTTTCCAGCTTCAAAATGTTGCAGTTGCCTTCGCGGACGTACGATACGTCATCGCATATCTTTTTTACCAGCATTATGCCGAGCCCTCCGCGCTTGCGCTCTTTGAAGCTGGCTATGGGGTCTGGGGTTTCGTGTTCGATAGGATTGAACGGGATCCCCCAATCTTTGAACGTTATGCGTACCGCTCCGTTGACGATGTCGGTTGTGACGAGGACGTCTCCTTTCTCTTCCTTGTCCGCGTATGCGTACATGTCTATGTTGGCGTAGATCTCGGAGCAGGCCGTCTCCATTTCCGTGATGGTCCTGGGCGGGCAGCCTCCTTCTGTCATCCTCTGCTTGATGCGTTCCATCACCAGAGCGTATCCTTCCCTGTCCGCGCGGACCTTTATGCCGTCATCGGGCTTGAGATCGTATGCGTGGGTGTAATCCACCTGCATCATAGTCATATCGTCGCTTTGGTCGGCGTCTCTGACGAAGTTGTCCACATCCGATTTTATTTTGGACAGGACGTAATCCGGGGACAGGTTTCCCACCGAGGAAAGGGATTCCTTCAGGCGGTCGACACCGAACATGCTTCCGTCCGGCCCTGCGGCCTCGGTCACTCCGTCGGTATAAAGGAAAATGCCGTCGCCCACGTCAAAATTTATGTGGTGCCTGTTGTACGTCATCCTTTTCTTTCTGCCGAACACGAAGTCCGGCTTCGAAATCAGCATCTCATATTTCCCGTCCTTGCGGATGAATGGGGGGTTGTGCCCGGCGTTCACGAAAGAAAGGCCCCCATGCCTGAGGTCAATGATGCCGATCCAGACCGTGACGAAATATTTCATGGGATTGGACGCGGCCAATTCTCTGTTAGCTTTCTCCATTGCCTTTTCCAGATCCCCTCCCGCCTGCACGTTGGACCTTATGAGGGTCATGGATGTGGCCATGAACAGGGCGGCTGACAGGCCTTTCCCGGATACGTCGGCCATGACGATGGCGAGGCGGTCGTCCCCGATCCTGAAGCAGTCGTAGAAGTCGCCGCCGACCTCTTTGGAGGCGGACATGAACGAGGAGATGTCGCAGTATTGCTTGCAGGGGAAGTCCTTAATGAGAAGCCCCTGCTGGATGCCTCTGGCGTTGGACATCTCTTTTTCCATCCCTATCTGCTCCCTTCTGAGATCGTATTCCTTTCTGATATCGTCAATCCCGTTCTTAGTCGCGTAATAGCATGGGATGCAGATGAGCAGATAGATGAGCAGATCTACGATGTAAAATGTGGTGATCATGGACACCATTCTGTCGAGCTCTGTCATGCCATAGTATAACCCGAACGCTATGGGCGATGAGCTGCCGTATAGGAAGAGTCCGATGAGCATCAACAACGCGCATAAGACGATCATTGCCTTGGTCAGATTGTTGCGATAGTAGATGCAGCTGGATACCACCGGCAGGATCATCATGATCATCATGGTATGGTCTATTACGCCAACGATGATGAACGAATTGAGGGCGATCGAGCCTATCAGAAGGTATTTCGTCCACCAGCGGCTTCCGATTAGGATGCACGCCACCGCGCATATGAACATAATGGCTATGGAAGCGTACAGAATATCCATTTTAATCGGATACATGTGCGGCATTTCATCTTCCAGGTTGATCCATACTATGTTCATGAGGATAACCGCGGCAATCATTATTTCCAGAATCCTGTCTCCGCGGCTGTCTCTCTGAGCTAAGATCTCATCTAAGACATCATTGGACGGGGGTTTTTTGAATAGACAGCCAAGGAATCCAGCTATGCCTTTCTTTTCGGCGGTCTCGGTCATCGTCTCATCCTTCAGGTTTTGATCTGTTTGTCGTTCGTCCGTTAAAACAAGTCCGTATCACGTCAGTTCGGTCAGTTCTATGCGTCTCATCGAAGGCTCGAAGCCCCCGCCGAAGGAGCACGCGGCGCAGCGGTATCCGTCATGCGGATCGTATTCTTTGAATAGCCACTCTCTATCGTCAACGCTCTGCTCTGCGCGTATGTCATCGCCTAGGATCACGCGGAACGAGTCGAGGGGGAGCGACATGCCCAGCCCCGTGGCTTTCATGAAGCTTTCTTTGAGCGTCCAGAAGCGGCAGAACAGCATCGGCATCTCCTCCGTACCTTCCGCTGCGGCGATGGAATCGTATTCCGAGCCGTGGAAGAATCTGCGGGCCATGTCCAGGCCGGCATATCTTACCGTCTCAACGTCGCAGCCGACGTCCGTGTCGGAGACGGAGCACATCACCCTTTCCTCCGAGTGGGAAAGGTTGAACTTCACCCACGATCCCTCCAGGAATGGTTTGCCGTTGGCTCCATATTCTAAAGCGACGGCATCAGGGTTTTCCCCGAGATCCTCCAGGGCCTTGCGCAGAAGCGCCCAGGTCCCCACGCAGAGGCTTCTGTCCTTATGGAACAGGAATCTGTCCGCTTTCCTTTTGCGCTCATCAGGCATCCTGCCATAAAGGACGGAGTAAAGCCGCGGGTCATCCAAGGGGCCTGTTTCCGAGTAGTATGTCCTTGTCTTCATGGCTCTCTCCTCTGCGCTTTCATCTGAAGAATCTCATGGACTTGAGGGCTTTGAACGCCTTGTCGATGTATCCGTCGGATATGATCGGCCACGAGAACCCGAGCCTGTACAGCGCTTTCACAGTATACGAATCGTCCGCGGCCACGAACCTGCGCGACTCCCCTGCGTTGCCCAGATAGCTGATCAGTCCGGAGATGTACTCCACATTGGATTCGTCTTTCATCGCTTCCTGGAACCTTCTCTCGAATTCCTTCTTCGAAACGACCTCGACAGGCATCCCGTTGTCCCTCATGACTTTGAGCACGTTTGCCATGTGGACTTTGTGGCAGTTGCTCACGTGGAACGTGGTAAACTTATCGGGGGTGCCAGCGAGGATGACGACGGCCTTCGCGACCATGTCTATGGGGGAGAACTCCACCTCTGAGTCCATGTCGGTGACCGAGAAGAATCCCAGCTTCACATAGGATTTCATCTGCTTCATGAACGCGTTGGTGCCGAAGTTGATCTGGAACTCTCCGTCGCTGTCGCGGCTCATCAGGTTACCCACGCGGATTATCTTCGCCTTCAGGCCGCTCGGGATGGCCTTGATGATCTCCTCCTCGGCCATGAACTTGGAGCGGGCGTATTTGTTGTCCAGGTTCTGTCCGAAGTCCAGCTCATTCTCTCTGATCTTGCGTTCGGGAGGTATGCTTCCGTTGACGGATTCCCCGGCCACGCTTTCGGTGGAGATCTGAACCAAGATGGAACCGGTCTTTTCCGCCACGCCTATGAGATTCGTCACTCCGCCGACGTTCACCTTGTCTATCGAATCGTCCGCGGCGAAGTGCTTCACCACCGCGGCGCAGTTGATGATGGTGTCGAACTCGCATCCCTCAAGTTTGCTCATCAGATTCGGGTCGGTGATGTCGCTGTCGATGACCGTGACGTTTCTGAGGGAGTCTTCGGTGCCCATCCCGCCGAAGTAGTACATATACATGGTTTTCAGTCTTTCCTCGGAAGTCTGGCCCTTCCCGCTTCTGACCAGGCAATAGACATGCTTGGCGTTCCTTCTCAGAAGCTCCCATAGGACGTGGGAACCGAGGTATCCGGTGGCTCCGGTCAGAAGGATCCTGCGCGGGCTGTGGGAGCTTATGGAATCCAGGTTCTCCGTTACGTTCCAAGACAGCGGGCTCTCGTCGATCGCCGCTCTGGTTTCCTCCTTGCCGGTCTGTCCCAAGGTCCCGATGAACTTGGCCAAAGATTCCGGCGACGGGTTGTCGAAGACGTTCTTGTAGACTATCGGGAACCCGGAGTTCATGCAGCTCAGCACCAGCTTGGACGCGGAGATGGATGTACCGCCGATCTCGAAGAAGTCGTCGTCCGCATAGACTTTCTTCAGGCCGAGGACGCTGGCATATATCTCGCACAGCTTGGCTTCCATCGGATCAGAAGGCTCCTTCCCGGCTCTCCTGGGTTCGGACGAAGGCTCTGGGAGCTTCCTTCTGTCGACCTTCCCGTTGGCGTTCATGGGTATTGAATCCAGCTGCACGAAATGCGCCGGGACCATGTACGGAGGCTTGGATGCTCTTATGAAATCTGCAAGGCCTTTGAAATCCACAGGATTGTCTGAGACTACGTACGCGGTTATCGACTTCCCTCCGGCGGGGTCGTCGAACGCTTTCACGGTGGCGTTCTTGATGCCTTCGTAGCTGCGGACGATGCCTTCCACTTCTCCTAGCTCTATCCTGAATCCGCGGACTTTCACCATTCCGTCGCGGCGGCCGATGTAGTCTATGTTGCCGTCCGGCAGCAGGCGTACTACGTCTCCGGTCCTGTAGAGGCGTTCGTGTCCGGGCTCGTCGGAGAACGGGTTTCTGGTGACGGTTTTCGCTGTCTTCTCGGGGTTGTTGAGGTATTCCCTGAACACCTGGGGCCCGCTGATGCAAAGCTCTCCGCAGCAACCCACAGGAACGATCCTGTCGCTCTTGTCGATGACGTAAAGCCTCACATTGGTGTTCGGCTTTCCTATCGGCAGCAGCGGGCTGTCGTCCTTCACAATGAAGGTGGTGACGTCCACGGTGCATTCCGTCGGCCCGTAGATGTTGTAGAAGTCGACCCATTTCGGCGGGTTGAGCGGCACGAGGCTCTCCCCTCCGGACATGAATGCCTTCAGGGATCTGCATTGGGTGGTCTCCATGAACATCCTGCCCATCTGCGTGGTCATGAAGCCGTGCGTTATCCCGTTGCTGATGAAGTATCTGTCTACCTCGGCCAGGTCCTTGCGGATCTCGTCGGGGATTATGTGGACGGTGGCGCCGCTGGACAGGGATGCGTGGATGTCCATCATGCACGCGTCGAATCCGTAGCTGGCGTACGATGCGTATCTCGATCCGTTCTCCAGCTTTACCTCAGGGATCATCCAGTTGAGGAAGCTGGAGAGATTCCTGTGCTCGAGAACGCAGCCCTTCGGAGTCCCGGTGGTGCCTGAGGTATACAGAATTATGATCGCGTCCTCTGGGGATGGGGCCAGCGCGGACACGTCCGGACGCTCGCCTGCGCAGAGGCCCGGGATCTCGTCGATGTACAGCACTTCTCCTTCATAACCTGGGACCATATCGCGGAGCTTTCTGTCGGCTATCAGCAGCCTGACGTCGGAGTCCTTCATCATGAAGAGAAGACGCTCCTCCGGATAGGTCGGATCCAGGGGCTGATATGCCGCTCCGGCCTTTATTATCCCCTCAGCCGCGACGACCATGTGGATCGATCTGGGTACCAGCACAGCAACGTACTCGTCCCTGCCGATGCCCTTGGAATTGACGTATCCTGCGATGTGGTCGGTGACCTCGTCCAGCTTCCCGTAGGTCATGCTCTCGCCGAGGTGGACCACGGCCAGGCTGTCGGGATGCTCCCTGGCATTCTTCCTGAACATGTCGACGACGGTCAGCGACCTGTCGTAAGGCGAATCGGTGTCGTTCAGCTTCCTGAAGGCTTCCGCTGTTCTCCCGTCAGAAAGGCTGATCTCGCGGAGGGTCGCGCATCCCAGGAACTCGGACAGAGCCTTATCGAAAGCTCTCGCGAAGGAACCTATGAATTTCTCTGTGAACCTGTCTTTGTCGTACTCCACCTGGTACGCGAGTCTGCCGCCCTGGATCACGGCCTGGAAAAGCATGGGTTCTTTCTCTCCGGAGAGGCTTACCATGACGGACTCTGAAGGCTTCCCGCAGAAGCTGTCGAATCCGAAGCCGTCTCCCTGATAGACGAACAGCACATCGGCCTTGACTTCCAGCTCGCGGCTGATCTCAGCGAATGAGTAGATGTCGTTCGCCATGCTGCTCAGAATTTGCTCACCGGTCTTCTCTGAAAGGCGTAGAGGTGACATCGACTCATCCGAGACGTCGCAGAGCACCGGGAGCGTCTTCACGTACATCGAGATGGAATCCATGGTTCTGGAGTCGTTCCTCCCGTTGTATATCGTCGTGAACACCGAATGCTCGTTGCCGTTGTATTTCGCCAGAACGAATCCGAAAGCCGAGAGCATGAGGCTGTTGACTGTGATCCCGGCTCTCTCGCAGCTCTCGGACAGTTTGGGCGCGGAGTTGAGCTCGCTTTCCATCACGAAAACGCTGGGGGCACTCGGATCGGGATGGTATCTGTCGCCTTTGGGGAGAGAGTCTCTGTCGTATCCGGCCAGAAGGCCATCGTAGTACTTCTTCGCCTTCGACAGGGCCTCATCGGTCCTCTCCTCGGCCTCTTTGAGCGACGCCTCGAATCCGCTGAACTTCTCTGCGCTCAGCTCTTCGCCGGAATAGGCTTTGGTGATGTCTTCGGTGAGTATGTTCATCGATGTGCCGTCGCTGATTATGTGGTGCATCTCGATGAACAGGTAGTTCCTGTCGGCGTGTATCAGCTTGATGCGGAACAGCCTGGAGCCGATGAGTCTGAAAGGCTGGGCCAGCGTCGGCATCAGGGAGTCGATGGACTTTGCGGTCACCTCTTCTATCTCCTCCTCGGAGAACGTCGGCAGGCCTTTTCTGAGCAGGCGGATGTCCCCGGATTGGTCGGCGAAAATCGTCGCCATCATGAAGGGGTGGGCGTTCACCGCCTTGACGATGGCCGCCTTCAGCTTTCCTTCATCGATCGAATCGTCGTACCTGATCAGCAGCGGGATGTTGTAGACGGTGCTTTCCGGCCTGGCCATGCATTCTACGAATATCCCTTCCTGCGATTTGGTGAGGGGATAGTCGTCCTGGATCCCGTAGGTTTTGGCGGGGGCGGAGCTTTCTATCAGTTTCTCAAGTTTCTCGATGGTGCTGTTCTCTTTGATGTCCTTCGATTTGAAGGGAATGCCGAACTCATCGGAGAGCAGGACGTTGAAGCGGATGCTGCCTATGGATGTGAGCCCTGCATGAAACAGATCCGTGTCTATCCCGAACTTATCCGTGCCCAGCACTTCCGTTGCTATCTTGAATATGCGCTTCTGAGTTTCCGTCTGAGGCGGGGTCGCCTTGCCGAAGTCCAGCGCCGGGACTGGGAGCTTCCTCCTGTCGACCTTGCTGTTGACCGTGAGCGGGATGCTGTCCAGCTGCATCGTGACCGCCGGGACCATGTACGGCGGTTTGGTGCTGAGGATGAAGCTCTCCAATTCTTTGATATCCACCTTTTCGTCGGAGACGACGTACGCCGCGATCTGCTTCCCGCCGGACGGGGCGTCGAAGGCCTGCACCGTCGCATCTTTGATGCCGTGGAAGGCACGGATTGCCCTTTCGACTTCGGTGAGCTCTATCCTGAATCCGCGGACCTTCACCATTCCGTCGCGCCGGCCTATGTAATCTATGTTGCCGTCGGGAAGGAGACGGACGATGTCTCCTGTCCTGTAAAGCTTCCGGTGGTCCGGCCCGTCTGAATACGGGTTGTCCACGAGGACGGAGGCGGTTTTGTCAGGGTTGTTGAGATACCCTCTGAATACCTGCGGCCCGCTTATGCAGAGTTCCCCGCACGCGCCAGTCGGCACTATCCTGCGGTCGCTGTCCAGGACGTACACCCTGACGTTTGTGTTCGGCTTCCCTATCGGCAAGAGAGGGCTGTCGTCTCTGACGATGAATGATGTTACGCTGACTGTGGTCTCCGTGGGGCCGTACAGATTGCGGAATTCAATCCAATCCGGTGGGTTCAGCGGCACCAGAGCTTCTCCGCCCGTGCAGAAGTGGCTCAGAGATCTGCATTGGATGGTCTCCATGAACATCCTGCCCATCTGCGTGGTCATGAAGCTGTGGGTGATTCCTTTCTCCGTGAAGAAGGAGTCCATCGCGGCGAGGTCGCTGCGGATCTCGTTCGGGATGACGCATACGCAGGATCCGCGGGAGAGGGGCACCATAGTGTCCATCATGCACGCATAGAATCCGAAGCTGGCGTACGTCGCGTATTTGGATTCTGGGCCCAGGCCGATCTCATCGCCGTACCAGTTCGCGAAGGCAGCTATGTTCCCGTTTTCCAGGACGCACCCTTTGGGTTTGCCGGTGGTTCCGGATGTGTACAGGATAACGAACGCGTCTTTCGGGGAGGGAGACAGGGAGCGGACGTCCGGCGCCTGGCCTCCGAATCTTTCATCGAATTCGTCTGTGTACAGCACGTCGCATTCGTATCCGCGGACCAGGCCAGCCAAGGAGCGGTCGGCGATCAGCAGTTTGACGTCGGAGTCTCCCATCATGTACAGGAGGCGCTCTTCCGGATAGGTCGGATCCAGAGGCTGATATGCCGCGCCCGATTTCACCACGCCCATCGCCGCTATGACCATGGATTCGGATCTCGGGACCAGGATGGCGACGAACCGGTCTTTGCCTATGCCTTTGGACGCGATGAACGAAGCGATGTGGTCCGATATCCTGTCCAGTTCCGAATAGGAGACTATAGTACTATTAAACTCAACAGCCGGGCGATCTGGACGCTCTTTTGCCCTTTCTCTGAATAAATCCACTATAGTCTTATTTCTGTCATAATCCGAATCTGTGGAGTTCACGCGCTTCAGCAGGGCGATGTCATCTTCCCCGGCGATGGCGACGTCCCTCAGCGTCGGCGATACGATGAAATCCGTCGAGCATCTCTGCAGGACATCGAGGAAGCTTTCCATGATGCCTTTCGAATACATCGAGGCGTCATACTCCAAATCAATGAGGAAGCCGTCCTTCATGGGATAGACCTGGACGGTCAGCGCGTTTTTGACATCCTTTATCTCCATCTGGGAGTCGAGGACGCCCTCATCATCCAGGATCCCCTGGTAAGCGAAGAGCACATCCGATGTCACGCCGAAGCGGGAGCTGATCTCCGAGAAAGGCACGGTGTCGTTCCGCATCGAGGCTGCCAGCTGGTCTGTCATGCGCTTTACCAGCGCGCCCGGGCTTTCGTCAAGATCGTATCTGGCTACGACCGGAAGCGTCTTGACAAGCATCCCCACCAAGCGCGAGGTTCTCCCTCCTTTTCTGCCGTTGTGCACCGTGGCGTGGCACGAATCGTCGGTGCAGTTGAATCTGGACAGGGCGAAGCCCATCACCGACTGGAAGAATGCGTTCTCCGTGGATCCAGACGCTTCTACGAACGTCTTGAGGCTTTCCGGCCGCAGATTCAGCTTGGATCTCAGGTGGCCTTTGGACTTGGTATCGCCGTAGGCGTCCCTCTGTATCAGGGATGTTCCGTCCACATCAGACAGAAGTTCACTATAGTACTTCAAAGAACGACTATAGTCTCCCGACCCAGCACGTTCCGATTCCTCGTCCGAGAGGTCGAACATGGTGTAAGTCTCGGCTATCGGATCTCTCCCGGATATGGCGGCCTTTATGTCGTCCATCAGGACCAGACTGGACGATCCGTCGAACATGATGTGGCTGAAGTCCATAAGCAGCGCGATATCATCGCCGATATCGAAGGTCACGATCCTGTACAGGCTCTCGGACAGGTCGAATGGCCTCACGAACGTTCCGCGGTATGCCTCCAGATCGGATTCCGAGCCTCCCATGCGCTCTATCCTGACTTCCGCGTCCGGGTGGGGGATCATGCACGGCTCCCCTTTGCCGTCGTGGCCGATGGTGCATTTTAGGCCCGGATGGGCTTCTACTACCTTCCTGATTATATCATCGATACTCCGGCCGGACAGCTGGCTCTTCGGGATTCTGGCCTGCATCGGAAGGTTGTACATCACCGTATCCGGATCCGCGTAGCATGCCTGGTATACGCCCATCTGCGGGCCGGTAAGAGGGTACATGTCCCTGAGCTCTTTCCTCTCCGCGGGCGCCGAAGCGGATTTCTCCACCAGCTTGGAGATTATCTCATCCGATACCGAGGCGATGGAGCATCCTCCCAGCATCGAAATCACATCCAAATCGACGCCAAACCTTCCCATCACTTCCGACGTGAATTTGATTGCCGTGAGAGAGCTCAGGCCGCAGTATGCGAGGTTCTCATCGTAGCGGAAGTCATCCCTTCCGGTTATCGACTTCAGAATCTCCCTCACTCCTTTGGTGACGGCATTCTCCTCGAAATCGGTCGGCCCGGCGGTTATTGCCGAGCCGCTCCCTGGTTCGGTCGGATTCGGAAGGGATTTCCTGTCGATCTTCCCGCTGGCATTCAGGGGCAGCCTATCCATCCTGATGAGATACGCAGGAACCATATATCCCGGCAGTTTGCTTCTGAGATAGTCGCGTACGGCGTCCACCGGGATGTCAGCGGCCGCGGCGTAATAGGTGCAGAGGAAGGTCTGGCCGTCCGCGCCTTCGAAGTCCTTCACGGCGGCTTGGATGATGCCTGGCAAACCCATCATGACCCCGGATATCTCCCCGGGCTCCACGCGCTGCCCGTTGATGTTCACCATCCAATCGTTGCGCTCGAGGAACAGCAGATTCCCGTCCTCCAGGCGGCGTCCTATATCCCCAGTGCGGATCATCACGCCGAATCCATCGCGATTTTTGAACGGGTTGGGGACGAAGGCCTTGGCGGTGGCTTCGGGAAGGTTGAGATATCCGTCCGAGAAGTGTCCGGCGAAGCATATCTCCCCTTCCTCCGCTTCCTTTCCATCTTTGTCCAGAACGTAGGCGCATACGTTTTTGGCAGGTTTTCCCAGAGGGGTATTGTCGTAAGCTCTGTCGAGGAAGAAGCAGGTTGCCATGCTGCAGGTCTCCGAGGACCCGTATCCGTTGACAATGACGAAATCATCAGACCATGCCTTCACCGCGCGCTCTCCGCCGATGATGACCAAGCGGATCGTCTTCTTCCTCTGGCGGAAGTATGGGAGCATCGCCGGCGCCATGAATGTCATGGTTATGCCGTGTTCGGAGGTGAAATCCGATAGTTTGTTGAGATTCATGCGCACGTCGGCGGGAACTATGTAGTCTTCGCACCCGAGCGCAAGCAGCGGGAGGATGATCGCGGTCCCGACGATGAAGGTGAACGCCGCAGGGTTCGCGAACCTGTCGGAATCCATGACATTGAACATGTCTTCGATCCTTTCGACGTACGAAGAAATGGAGAGATGGGAGTGGATGACGCCTTTTGGCCGGCCCGTGGATCCGGAGGTGTAGATGATGAAAGCTCTGTCGCCCATAGAAGGGATCACTGGATCGCGATCGAGGGGGGCCGCCGAAAGATCGGAAACGTAATCCGGGGTCACGCGTATCATGGCTCCGCTGTCTTTTGCGATGAATTCTTTCCTGTCGTCCGGATAAGCGCTGTCAGAGGGGACGAAGAACGCCCCCAGCATCCATGCCCCAAGCATGAAGCCGATATATTCTTTGCAGCGGGGAAGCTCTATGGTTATTCCCTGGCCCTTCTGAAGGCCGTCCCTTTTCAGAGATGCCGCTGCCCGAGAGGAGTATTCGCGCAGCTCATCATATGTGAAGGTCCCCTCGGCAGTCCATATCGCCAATTTATCTGGCGAAGATTCCATTCTCTCCAAAATCATCCCGAATACATCGCGCATTTCGGCACTCCCTGATGGTTTCGCATCGCGTCCATCATAAATATAGTGGACGAATGCTTTTTTATTAATTGGCTATATTAGTAATACTTGTTCGGCAATATTATTTGGTTTTGCATCCGGCGGCAACAGGCTTATCCTCCATGACGGATACCGTGTCCGGTTGGGATGGTGTTCGGATGGTTACGCAGAAAGGGGAAGCAAAGCGCGCCGGCGGATCCGCCAGCACCCGAATCTCCGGAGCAGAGCCTTCCGCCCGGAGGAACTGATCCCCAATCTGATTCCAAGGAAGTTTCCCATAAAGATGGAAACGCATCCGAATCGCAGCCAGTCAGAATGGCAGCGCTTTATGAGCGTCAAGCGAAGGATGGGGATGCGCATTCCTGTTTCCTTCTCGGAGAGATGTATGCCAGCGGCTTCGGGGTCGGCAGATCGATGGACAAGGCCATCAGCCTGTTCAGAACGGCCGCCGAAAAAGGGGATCCGGATGCGCTGGCCAAAATGATGGAGCTTTTCGAGAAAGGGAAGTGGCTGCCAAATCCTCGCAGTGATGCCGTCAGGCTGTACAAGATCGCAGCTTAGCAAGGGAATGAGCATGCTATCGGCGAGCTCGCCGACCTATGGTTTTATGAGCCGACCGGAAGCTGGAGCGGCCGCCCCTACCGTGAAATGAGAGCGGAAGCATACGAAAGGATCTCGGCCCGGATGCCCGGGGCGGAAAAGGATGTCGCCGCCCTGTTCCGTCTGGTGGATTCCCGCGTCTCGAACTGGATATTCTCTCAGGAGGAGGCGGAGGGGATCTTCCTTGCGGCGGCGGGCATAACGCGCCATGTAAGTCTCAGGACTACGCTGGGTCTGAGCGCCGAGTTTCTGAGGCTGATGGATCGTTTCAGCAAGGGCACCGACTATTTCATACGCCAGCATTTCGTGAACATCGCCAGGAACAGTCTGCGCATAAACAACGCCGACAGCTTCGATTGCTGCACCCTCAGTTCCCTGAAAACTCTGTTCGGCCCGCATATGTACGCATCGGATGAGTTGGTCCGCATTCTGGCGGTGATCGCGGACATAGAGAAGCCTATGAATCCCCGCTGGAACAATTTCCAGAAATTCGCGTATCTTCACAGCCGCATAACGTCCACGATCCAGTACAACGATTCGTACAGGGACGGCCTCAACATCTCCGTGCCACCTTACGGATGCATGAAAACCTGCTATGACGACAACAGCATGCGCGGCCTTCTCACCGGGAGCACCATATGCCTCGGCTATTGCCTCATCCTCGGGGAGCTTCTTCTGAGGCAGGGGATAGAGAACCACATAAACATGCATAACCACGCTTTCAGCATCATAAAGATCGACGGGAAATATTTCGTCCTGGACCCTACCCAAAGCGCCGCTTTGCTGAGATACTACGGCGATTTCGACCGTCTTTACAACGGCTACGAGAATGTCGACGAATTCCTGGCTTACAAGGACCACAGGTTCGAGATGAGCCTTTTCCCAGACCGGGAGAACCCGGAATTCTTCATGTTCGACGGCGACTTATACAGGGATACGCTGAAGCACGTCCTCAAGATCCGCTGGTTAGATATGATGTCCCATTGCGTCAGATATGGGGGCAAGACCGCTTATTACGCGCAGATAGGCACCATAGAAATCAACGGCAGCGAATACATCCAATACCTGTACCAAGATTCGGATGATGAGAGGGCTATGCCGGTTCTGGTCCATTCCAAGGCAAATCTGAGCTCGTTCCTGGCAGCGATCGACAGCAAAGATTACGATCCAGAGCATAAGAGGCTGAACCTGGAAATCTTCGACCCGGCCAACGTTGACGATTCTCTGCGCCATTACAACGTGGATCTTGGAGCAGTCTACAGAATAGTCAAAACAGGGGATCCGGAGAACCGCCTGGATATCCGCAGATACCCTTCGGACACGTCAAAAATCAGCAGCCTCACGTTCGCCTTCAGAAGGAAGGACGGGACGCTGATTATAGCTATCCCGCGGTCCATCAAGGTCGTGCCCGCAGGAGGGAAAGAATTCGTTCTGCGCGGCTACAGGGTCTTCGTCAGGGGCAGCAGGAACAATGCTATCGCGTATCGGGGCTATTCCGTCTGCACCGAGACCGACCTTTCAGAAGTCAGGGGCTGGCCAGAGAAAGAGTTCGTTGCGAATGTTCTCTTCGGGGAAGAATCCCTGATCCAGGCGGCCAGAGAGCGCCGCGGATATGCAGGGGCTATGCGCCCGTCCGGCGGGGGATTAGAAGTCGCCATGAATCCGGTGCTCTGCGAGTTCTTCTCTTCCATGGATTATCCGGACATCTTCCAGATGCCTTGCTGATGTCCGAAGTTGACGCATTTTTCTGGTGGCCATAGGCGGCAGATACATTATCGGCGCGGGCTCCGCGGTCAAGGAGGAAGCCCCCGAAGATTCCATAATGGCCGGCAATCTGCGTGTCCCTTCCAAAAAACAGGCAGGAGAGGGCCGGAATGAGCGCTCGGAACGAGGTCTGCTATTGTTTCGGCGACTACCAGACAAGAAATTGAAGCGGTTATGTGCATGGGTATTTGTACCGAATTCCGATGACGTAGCGAATCAACATGCCATACGCTGAGATAAACGGAATCAGAATGCATTACGAAGAAGAGGGAGAAGGGACGCCGGTAGTGCTGATCACAGGCTTTTCCGGGGACACCAGCTTCTTCAAGCAGCTAATCCCGGATCTCACGCCCAAATATCGCGTGGTAGTCTTCGACAACAGGGGCGCAGGGACGACCGAATACGGTTCAGACACCATAGAGCCCCAGGATTTCGTGGACGACGTTCTGGCGCTGATGGATTATCTTCGCATCTACCGCGCCCATATGCTCGGATGGTCTCTCGGAGGGCATATAGCACAGGAATTCGCCATCCAGCATCCGGAGCGCCTCATCACTCTCACTCTCGTCTCTGCCTATCCATATAGGCCGGCGAGATCGAGCTACTTCATGAACGGCATAGTGGACTGCGCTCTGAGGGGCGGAGATCCCGAATACATCAGCATGATGACCAACGCATTCTGCTTCACCGAGGATTTCTTCTCTGGATTGGAATCTAAAGGGAAGACGCTCAGATCGCTGAAAGGTTTGGATCCCAAGGGCCTCAAAGACCAGATGCACGCTCTGGATGGCTTTGACACGCGGGACAGGCTCCATACGATATCCGTACCGACGCTGTCCGTTCACGGCCTCAGCGACATAATGGTGGAGCCGAAGCTCGGCGATTTCATATCGGACAGGATACCGGGATGCATAACTCTGAGGATCCCAAACACCGGCCACATCGTGAAGCCATCGCTTTATTCCAAGGAGTTCATGGAGCACATGGCCTCCCATGAGCGATCGTGCTGAGGGCTCTCAGTTCGGGCACATCGCCTCAAAAGTTTTTGTCCCGTCTGAAACGCATTCAATTCGCCGATTGCTTTTATGGGTATGGCTCAGTCTGATAAGGTCCGAGCCAGGGTGGATGATTCGAATAGCCAGTTGGGACCCAAGGGTTGGGAGGGACCGCTGGATTCCAGCGGGGGTTACTCAGAAACAGATTGGGTAAGGGCAGAGAATTGGGTCGAAGGGAAGGGGAATTGGAACGGGGAAAGGCGGCCCGTGGCAAAGCCGTCTGATGGAAAGGTTCGGCCGGGGACCCCGGCCGTTCATTGTTCGGAGTGCAGTCTCAGGACCTTGCCCTCGCCGGTGAAGTGGCGAAGGCTGAGGTCCTCGGCGGTGGCCCCGATCTTTCCGTCGCCGTCATAGAAGGCGTATCTGAAGAACGCCTTGGGGTCGACGTAAGAGAGTGCACCAAATCTGATGTCCTGCAGGTCCGTCCCGCTGAACGCGCCGTAGCCGATGGAATAGGCGCTGCTCAGGTCAGCTCTTGTAAGGGACCCGCAGCAGTAGAAGGCGTGCTTCCCCACGGATTTGACTGTTCTGAGGTCTATGTCGGAGAGGGAGGCGCACCCGCTGAACGCGCTCGTGCCTATGGATTCGAGGGTGCCGTCATTATGCACTGTTTCGAGGGCCTTGCACCCGCTGAACGCATAGGATCCGATTGAGGAGACCCCCCCGAGCTCGACGGACCTGAGACTGGAGCATCCGGAGAAGGACCTGTACCCGACGTCGGCGGAGGCGGTGACTGATTCCAGTTTGCAATTCCCCATGAAGGCCTTGGAGGCTATGGAGGCGACCTCCCACTCGAACCCCAGGT